>NZ_FQWR01000021.1:0-69829 GCF_900129735.1 Fibrobacter sp. UWCM
GTATACCACTTAACAAGAAAAAAGGATATATTTTAACTTAACCGGTAATGAATATGGTTGTTCATGAACCCACTATTAAAAAACCTACAAATCCATTGTCTTTTTCTTCGTATTTGGAAAATGATAAAGGGAAGGAAGTCTTTGAAATAATAGATGAAATGTTCAATTTGATAGATGATGACCATTTCGCAGCAATCAATAGTTCTAAACAATACATTCAGATTAATCAAAATAATTCAAATACATCTTCTGTTAAGAAGGTGTTGGATTATACATTGGCTGTTGATCTGAATCATGTGGGGCGATTTTTTGCGAGTAATCCTGAAATGGAACGCTTATGGACGGGGATTCGACAATATATCTTTACATACCATTATCATTCATGGATAAATTATGGGGAGTTTTATGATATATCACTTTATAATTGGAAGAATTTATTTGAAACATGCATAAAAAACGACATTAATGCTGAATTGTGCGAATATATATACAATGAAAAAAAGTATGCTTCTTCTTTTGAGGATGGACAAGACCCTATAAATTTATTCGTTATCCGTATTTCTGGACTCTTGATTTTAGCAGGCATAGCCGCAGGGAAACATTCGAAACTAGTTTCAGATTTGGCTTCATTGCGCTCAAGGCTAATCAAGAAAATTGCAGAATTTGATGGAAAAGTGACTTCAGATGAAGAAGAACAAGTTGATGATTTAATATCGAATATGGACGAGGTCTTTGATTTAGATCTTAGTGGCAAAAAGACCAAGGCTGAAGAAGAAATGAAACAAGCTTTAGAATCTTTAAACTCAATGATTGGCCTTGACTCCGTTAAACATGAAGTCCTGTCCTTGAAAAATATTGTTGAAATGCAAAAAAGGCAATCGGAGCAGGGGCTTTCGGTGGTTCCGATGTCATATCACTGCGTGTTTACTGGCAATCCTGGCACTGGAAAAACAACGGTTGCCCGAATTATTGCTCAAATATACAAAGGCCTTGGAATATTGAAAAAGGGGCATCTCGTAGAATGTGATCGTTCTTCTCTCGTAGCGGGATATGTCGGACAAACTGCCATAAAGACGAACGAGGTTATAGATAAAGCGCTAGATGGCGTTTTATTCATTGACGAAGCATATTCACTTGCAAAAGATGGGGATAGTTTTGGTCAAGAGGCCATTGACACTCTGTTGAAACGCATGGAAGATGACCGTGATAGACTTGTTGTCATTGTGGCTGGTTATACGAATGAAATGAAAACTTTCATTGATAGTAACCCAGGCTTAAAATCGAGATTTAATCGGTACATAGAATTTGAAGATTATTCGGCAGAGGAAATGCTTACCATATTCAAGAATTTGGCAACTAAACAGAACTATACGCTTTCCGAAGAAAGTGAAAAAGTTTTGCTTGGCATTTTCAAGGATGTTAAAGAAAACGAAGACAATTCCTTTGGAAATGCTCGCGGTGTGCGTAACTTGTTTGAAAAGACCCTTGTGAATCAGGCTAACAGAATCGCAAAGAATGGCTGTGTAGGTTCAGAAACGCAAATTCTTTTGCCAGAAGATTTTGAGGACGGTAGGCCTAAAAAGATAAAGAAAGTCGATGCAATGGCTCAACTTACATCGATGATTGGTTTACGGTCAGTTAAACAGGAAATTCTTACATTGAGAAATATTGTTGCTGCTCAGAAAAAAAGAGCTGCTGCGGGGCTTCCTGTCCTTCCGATGTCTTATCACTGCGTGTTTACGGGAAATCCCGGAACGGGAAAAACAACTGTTGCCCGAATTGTTGCTGAAATCTATAAAGATTTGGGTGTTTTAAGAAAGGGGCATCTTGTAGAATGTGATCGTTCGTCACTTGTTGCCGGATATGTTGGACAAACTGCCATAAAAACAAATGCTGTTATCGATAAGGCTCTTGATGGCGTATTGTTCATTGACGAAGCCTATACACTTGCAAAAGAAAACGATAGCTTTGGTCAGGAAGCCATTGATACTCTGCTAAAACGAATGGAAGATGATCGTAAGCGGTTGGTCGTTATTGTGGCTGGTTATACGAACGAAATGAAGTCTTTCATAGAAAGTAACCCGGGCCTTAAATCACGATTTAGCCGCTACATAGAATTTGAAGATTATTCAGAGGATGAATTAGTGGCGTTGTTTAAGAAATTGGCTGAAGGGCAAAAATTTATTCTTTCAGATGGATTTGAAGAACAACTGAGGCTTATTTTAAGAATTGTCCTTTCTGAAAATGCAGCAACTTTTGGAAATGGTCGCGGTGTAAGAAATTTGTTTGAGAAAACAGTTCTTAAACAGGCTAATAGACTTGCTATGATTGATGATGACAATGTGGATATGCAGTTGCTTATGCCGGAAGATTTGCCAGAAAAAGTGTAGGCTGAATTTTCAAAATTAAAGAATAAACATTCTAATCAAGGGGCAAACTATGAAAGTTGTTTATTGTCAAGCAAAAAGAGGGGGTAGAACATGTTATGGACCTCTCTATCGCTGTAAAAAATGTGGTCATGTAGGTTGCCAAAATCCTGATTGTCCACAGAAGGGATTTAAAATGGTTAGTGGTCCTTGTGTTATTTGCGGTGGATTTGGTGAACCTATTAAATAGCAATGGTTGAATTTTTTCCTTGCATTCGCGTTAGGGATTGTGACCCCTTGGGGCAAAGACTTGCGGGCGGTTCTTGTTTGAAGTTCTTGGGAGCAAGGCTTTGTTGCAAGAGCAACGCGGGTGTGCCGCAGGTGCGCACGGGTTGCCTTGCAATATAGCCCGACCCACGCCAGTGGGGAACGCCCAAAAGAAAGGTAATTTCCCGATTATCCACTGGGAAGACGGCGAAATCTCTACCGTCGATGATTCCGAACTGCCGGTGCTGTTGCCGGAGCTCAAGGACTACAAGCCGGGTGACGGCGGACAGTCCCCGCTCGCAAACGCCACCGAATGGCTCCAGGTCACCGACAAGAACGGTCGCAAGGGTATCCGCGAGACGAACACCATGCCGCAGTGGGCAGGATCGTGCTGGGATTACCTGCGCTACATTGACGCCTGCAACGGTGACGCGTTTGTGGCTAAGGAACTCGAAAAGTACTGGATGCCTGTGGATCTCTACGTGGGCGGTGCCGAACACGCCGTGCTCCACCTGCTCTACAGCCGCTTCTGGCACAAGGTCCTGTTCGACCTCGGCCTCGTCTCTACCGACGAACCGTTCCAGAAACTCTTCAACCAGGGCATGATTCTCGCCTTCGCTTACGAAGATGCCGCTGGCTCCAAGGTCCCGACCGACGAAGTCGAAGAAAAGAACGGCAAGTTCTTCAAGAAGGGAACCGACATCGAGCTCAAGCAGATCGTGGCGAAGATGAGTAAGTCTTTGAAGAACGTGGTGAACCCGGATGACGTTGTCCGTGATTACGGTGCTGATAGCCTTCGCTTGTACGAAATGTTCATGGACCCGCTCGATGCTGTGAAGCCGTGGCAGACCAAGGGCATCGAAGGCATGAACCGCTTCCTCGGCCGCGCCTGGCGTTCTGTTGTCGGTGACGACGATGCCACTCCGGTCTACGTTGATGAAACCGCTCCGGAAGCTATCGAGAAGGTGATGCACCAGACCGTCATCAAGGTGACAAGCGACATCGAGAACATGAGCTTCAACACCGCGATTAGCCAGCTGATGATCTTCAACAACGAAATGATGAAGATGGACAAGCGCTACCGCGAACCGTGCGAAACGTTCGTCAAGCTGTTGCACCCGTTTGCCCCGCACATCGCCGAAGAAATGTGGAGCATCCTCGGCCACAACGAATCGCTCACGAACGTCGCCTGGCCCGAAGCCGACCACTCCAAGGCCGTGGAAAACACCGTGGAAGTCGTGTTCCAGGTGAACGGCAAGGTCCGCGCGAAGGCATCTGTCGCGAAGGACATGGACAAGGCCGCTTTGGAAAAGCTCGCTCTTGAAAACGAAAGAGTGAAGGAATTCATGAACGGCAAGACCGTCGTGAAGTCCATCGTGGTCCCCGGCAAGCTCGTGAATATTGTGGTGAAGTGACGCGACCTTCGGTCGTGTCATCCTGAGCGGAGCCCGTAAGGTCGAAGTCGAAGGATCCAGACCCGAGAGTCGTCCTGGAGGCTTGTCATTCTGGAGCGGAGCGATAGAATCAGCCGATAGGATCCAAAAGCATTAAAGGCGTTCCTTACGGAATGCCTTTTTTGTCACCAAAAATGCCGCCAAAGAATTGTAAGTTCGGAGAAAACTATGCCTTTATCTCCCCTTCAAAATGTCCTTAATCATCTCGCCGGCATTCTTGTAGGCTTTCGTCTCGCGTTTGCCTGAGGCGATTTCATTTGCTTCGGTTATGGCGGCTTGTGTCTCGGAATGATCAACTTGTAACCATTCAGATAAAAGGGCTTCCAACTTCTTGAAATCACAACACCAGAGGTTTGCAAATTCGTCCTTGAGCATTTCGCTGTTGATGACGCATGTATTAATTAGGCTCTCGTCAACGGGAACCATGTTGCCAAACAAAAGCACTGCAATCTCGTTCCCTTTAGGGCCGGATATCGTCATTGTAAACGTGCTTGGGCGTTTGCTGCGCCCTTTCTTTTGTCGAACGTTGTTGGTTTGCGAGGTGAGAGGAATGCAATAGAAATGCTCGGCGATTTTTATTGCCAAGAAGACGTAAGGCCTTCAAAAAACAGGGATTGTAACCTTTTAAAATTGTCCACTAAGGCAGGACCTCGCACCTTTTGAGTCTGTCCACTAAGGTAGGACCACTCGCCTTTTGTTTCTGTCCACTGAGGCAGGACCACGCACTTGTTGCCGATATCTCGACAATAGTTAATATATATAAATTCCTTGAGAAAGTCAATATCGTGTTGCCAGGCCATAGCCTGAATATACACCAAATGACAAAAACCCGCAATAGGGGAGACTTTCCAACGTATCAATTCCTTTATCATATCAACTCCATCTGCTTACAGGCGTAAAAAACAGAAACTACTGCTCAAATGTATAAATTTTAAAGTCGGTTGTCAAGAGGTTTCGGTACTTTATAATGAAAAAATCACCCTCCACAGAACATTAAAGATGCGAAAATCCCCACGAAAATCAAGAATGGCAGCACTTTCAACAGCAAGGTGATGGCGCATGCGTCCCCTGCGTCGCCAGCCCCGAAAAGGGCCGGGATTCCCAAATTTTTACGGGCGTGATTCTCGAAAAACTTATATATTTATGACAAACGCGTGAAAAGGAAGTGTCGCAATGAAAAGAATCGTTCCGTTGGCCTTGCTGGGCGCCGTGCTATTGCTTTTGGCGTGCGCCCATAGTTACAAGTACAAGAATGAGGCTGCGTTCAAGGGCAAGACTGGCGTTGTCGGCGTGTTCAGGCAGGCGGCCTTCTACTGCAGCGAGGCGACTCCGCACTACGCACAGATTGGCGATTCCACCATTGTCGTGAAGCCCACGTGGAGCGAGGAACAGGATAACTTCTTCTTTGCGGAACTCAAGTCCGGCCCTGCGACGCTCTACAGTTACAGCTACAACTGCGGTGAAAACGAGAACAAGTTCGCGCTCGATACCACGTCCGAAAACAAGGGGCCTTCGGGCATCGTGATTCCCGAAAGCGGCCTCTGCAAGATAGTGATTTCGTTCGTGCAGGGCGACAGGTTGTTCGACCACAATGACGCCCTTATCGAGGAAGAGTTCAAGAAGGCGGAAATCGCGCTCGACCCGTCCAAGATTCCGTATTGCGAGGTGCTCAAGACCGACGGCAGCAAGGTGAGTTTTGCGAACCGCGATTCCCTGCTGGCCGAAAACTACAAGGCTGCGGTCGAGGCGGCGAAGAACGGTTCCTGTGAAGATATCCGCCCGCTCGTCTCGCTGGATACAAATTCAGACAAGGTAACATGGAATGCCGAGAAGGACAAGGCCCTGATGATTGCGGCGCATTCCACTCCGGACCAGTTCGAGAACGGCGCTCCCTATACGGTCACGAAGGACATGCGCGTATTCTCGGACAAGGAATTCCTGGAATGGTACAAGATGAACAGCAAGGGCGTGCGCAACTGGCCGCTTCGCCTGCGCCAGCTGCTCGGGCTCCCGCGCGAGGAGAATATCACGCACTTCACCATGTTCTGGGTTTCCCCGAAGGACATGATCCGCCCGGCGTATATCCCGGATGTCACGAGTTCCGAGATGACCTGCCGCTTTAACGAGGAAGACGATTCTCAGCTGGATAGCCTCGGGATGTGGCTGCGCAACTGGTTCGACAATACCTGGAGTGCGAGTTACAAGTCTGAGGGCGGTTACCCGTGGACTCGCCTGGGCTACACGTATGACTGGGGCTCCAGCGGCGACAAGTACGGGCTTTCGGAATTCCTGGTTCGCGAGGAATCGCAGGTAACTGTCCAGACGACAAAGGACCTCAAGGCCTTCGTGCGGTGGATGGGTGACCGCCGGTAACCTGATCTATACGTGATTGATGGTAACCCGCCACAGTTGCTGGCGGGCTTCCTTGTACTTGCGCTCGAATGCGGTGATGGGGTGCTCGGGCTCAAAAGGCTCGCGGGCGATTCTGCCCGTATTGTCATCCCCGGCGCCTGTCCTCGCTTGACGGGGATGACCGGGCGGACAGCACTTGGCAACTTGTTGCTTAGTGCGCATGGCCACCAAGGTGGGGATCTCTCTTAAGACGCGTGCCGCCTCCGCGAATTCCCTCGCGTATATTTCCCAGTTGGTGCGCAGTTCGAGCGTATCTCCGAGTTGCAGGAGCGTCGGGAAAATCGGGTGCAGGTGGAACCTGCGGGTGGCTTCGCTCTGCTTGGGCCAGGGGTTCGGGTAGTAGAGCGCGTGGTAGGGAATGTGCCACTGTCCCGCCTTGACCTTCCCGAGGGCGAGTCGCCAGAAGTCGAGCAGTTCCGCCCGCACGAGGAAAGCGTTTTGCGGGGCGGCGCTGTTTAATTCCGCGGCGCCGTTAAACCCTGCGCCCGCCTTCGTGAGGCGTGCTGCCGACTTGTCGATGCCGATTACGGGAACGTCCGGGTTTGCTATCGCGATGTTTAGTGTGCTTTCGCCGGTGCCGCATCCCGAATCTAGAATTACTTTGTATGCAGTGTGGCCCGCGATATCCCCTTCGTGGCCCGCGCTCTCGTAAAAGTTTAAAACAAACTTTTCCGCTTCCGCAAACGCAATGCGCGTATGATCCGCAATCGGGCGCAGGTATTCGGTCGATGCGTACTTGCGCACGACCTCTTCGAGTTTGTCGTATATATCGGGTTGGTTTGTGGTGACCGCGCGAGCCCCGGACATTACCGCTTCCAGATGCTCAGACGCTTGCCGCCGGTAAGCTCGATGTCGTCAAGCCAGAAGATGACGGTCTTTTCTTCGTTGTTGGGCTTGAATCTCCACACGAGCTGGTTCACGCAGGTGTACGAGAAACGCGAGTCGATGATTTCTGCCAGGGGCACGCTGAAGCGGGCCCAGTCCTCGCCGAGCGTGATTTCGTACTGCGCGATGAGCTGGTCCTCTTTCTTCTGCGTCTCGTCTACGAGGCCGAAAACAATGGCGCCTTCGCCCTTCGCTCGGAACGCGATGGAATCCACGGAAGAAATGTCGTTGCACAGTGCCTTGTTGCTCTTGCCGAGCTCAATGCCGACCGTTGCCCAGGGCCAGATGGCTTCGCCGGTAGAATCCTTGATGGTCTCGCCGAATGTCGCCGCCACGTGGGCCGCGATGTTCCCGTCTTCTTCGACCGCGAGCTCGAACCTGTGCTGGACTGTGTCGGTGATGAATTCTGGGGTCACGTTTTCTGCGGAATAGGCGAAATACCACCAGCCGCCATCGTAGGTGCGTGCGGGCATGAATCGGTTCTGGTAGTTGGAATCCTGGAAGTCGTCAAGCAGTAGTGCGCGACTTTCTTCGGCGAACGTGCTCGCGGTGGAACTTTCGCCCGCGACAACCTTCATGTAGGTGCTGCTCGTGTCGGCGCCCTTCTCGTTCGGGATGAACACCAAGCTGATGGGCCCTGCGGGCAGCGAGTCCATGGAGAACTTGCCGTCCGTAACTTTTGCCGAATGCGACATGCCGCGGACCTTCACCGTGCCTTCCATGCCCTTGCCCACGGAACCTTCGATGGAAACCGTCTCTTCGAGGGATTCCTTGCCCAGGTCCACGTCGTCGCCCTCGACGGAAACTTCCTTCTGGAGAGCCTTGTTGTCGAGTTTCGCTTCCAGCGTGTATGTGCCTTCGGCCACGTTCTCGAAGACGATCTTGCCGTTGGAATCCGCTTCGGCGAATTCGCTCTCGCTTGCGTCAAGGCTTTCGCTTTCGCTGAGTTTTACGCGTGCGAATGCGGCCGGCTGGCCCGCGACGGTAATCTGCGCCGTGATGGCGTTACCCGCCTCGGTGCCGCTCGGGCCTCCGCCTGCGGTTTTGTCGCTATCGGAACATGCAGAAAGCATCGCCGCTGTTGTTAGCGCGATGAGTCCCAGGCCGAATGTGGAAAAATCTTTCTGCACCTTCGAAAGATACATATTTTTGAAAAGTCCGCGCATCGCCTAGCCCTCCTTTTTCGGGGTGGCCGGGCTATCTTCCGCTGTTGCGGGGTCATCGACCCTGTCGGAGAGCGGGAACATCGCGATATTCAGGGCGTAAACGCGGTCGGCGCGCTCGCTCTTGCGGGCGAACTGCAAAAGTCCCCTGCGGAATTCCTCGATGCGGTGCTTGATTTCGGGCAGGTCCTCTTCAGCCGCAGTAAACACGACGCTCGAGATGTCGCGTTCTTCGGGCTGGTGGCGGTCGATGGATTCCTGCGCAAGTTCTATCGTGTGCCTGTGGAAGTCGCGGACCGCGCGGCTCTTGACCTCGCCGCCGGTAGAAAGTATCTGGTCGGTGATGTTCCAGCCGCCGTTACCGTCCGGTGCGACAAGCCCGAGTTTTTTGAGGATCTCGAGTGCGCTGCGCGCCTCGTCGTGCGAGATGGGCGGGTTCAGGTGTCCTGCAAGTTCCGGAATGTCGCTCGTGTCCTTCGTGATTCCGATGAGCGCGCGGAGTGCCGCACAGCTCCAGCTCCCGAAATAGGCGAGTTCGGGCTCGGTGAGCACGCGCGTTTCCATCTCGCGCAGTTCCATTAACTTGTAGTAAAGTTCGCTGAGCGCCTGCTTGGCCTTCGTCTTGTTGAAGCGGTAGAGCGTCTTGAAGTACTCCGCCCTGCGGTCGTCGAGCTTGCAGAGGCGAATGAATACCGGGAGCGAGTCCTCGTTCAGGTGCCCGCCCTTCTGGAATACGCGCACGAGCCAGGCCGGGTCCACGCCGGTCTTCTGGCTCAGGTAGCGATAGCTGGTGAACGGGTTGTCCTTCTTGCTCTCGGCAAACCAGTCCTTCAGGAAATCGCGGTATTCAAGGTATTCGAGTACGTCAACCATGCCCATAATTTACCTAAATAAAGGGCTGAACGTCCCGGGGGAGGGCCTGCCCGGTAAAGTTTCCGTTGCATAATGTTCAACGAAGGGTTGTGATAAACTGCGTCGCAGGCCCGGATTTGTCGTTTTTCCCAAAAAATCGCAGTTTTCCCCTCGTCATACCGCAGTCGCGAAGCGACAAGAGTATCCACTATCGGTTTTATCCTGCACCCAGTCCGAACTTCTTCACCTTGTAGTGCATCATGCGGGGGCTCACGGAAATGTCGCGGCCGGCGGCGCTCAGGTTCCCGTTGTTGCGGCGGAGCGCCTCGGTGAGGATTTCCTTCTCGTAGCTTTCGAGGAGTGCCGTAAGCGACGCGGTGCCTTCGGGGATAAGCGCCGTGCCGCTCGTGATGTCGGTCTGGAGCGTGGGCGGCAGGTCGTAGGCGTTGATGGCGATGTCGGTCGTGGCGAGGCAGGCGTGCTCGATGCAGTTCTCGAGTTCGCGCACGTTGCCCGGCCAGTGGTAGCTCATGAGCATGTCTATGGCGGGGGTGCTGAGTCGCGCGATGTTCTTGCCGTACTTGAGGTTCATCTTCTCGATAAAGTGGTCGGCGAGCAGGAGAATGTCGGTCTTTCTCTGCGAGAGGTCGGGCAAGTTTATCTGGAATATGTTGAGGCGGTAGTAGAGGTCTTCGCGGAAAAGCCCCTGCTGCACGAGGGCCTCGAGGTTCTTGCCGGTGCTTGCGACGATGCGGATGTCGGAGCGCTGCTCGATGTTGCTCCCGAGCCTCTTGAAGGTGCGCCCCTGCATGAACTCCAGGAGCCGCGCCTGGCTTGCGGGGGAGAGTTCCGCGACTTCATCTAGGAACAGCGTGCCGCCGCTTGCCTGCTCTGCCTTGCCGATGTGCCTGCTGGTAGCGCCCGTGAACGCGCCGCGCTCGTAGCCGAACAGTTCCGCCTCGAACGCGCTGGTGGTGTTGCCTTCGAGCGTGTCGCAGTTGAGGATGGTGAACGGCCTTGCCTTGCGGTCGGAAAGCTCGTGGATATAGCGTGCCACGTGCTCCTTGCCGGTGCCCGCGCCGCCGCGGACGAGAACGACTCCCTCGGTGGGGGCGATGTGCCTTGCCTGCCGCGCGACCTCCTGCATTTCGCGGGTGTTGCCGATGATGTCGCCCGCGCGGCCTTCCACGATGTCGCGGATCTTTTCGCATTCCGCCTCGTGTGCGGCGCGCAGGTCGGCGAATGCCTTGTCGAGAACGTCGTGGATGTGCGCGGAAAGGGCCCGCGCGGAGCGTCCGTGCAGTTCACGCTTGATTTTTTCGAGAGCTTCCTTTTCGATGCGTTCGGTTTCCATGCTTAAAATATACGTTGTTTCCACGGGTTTGTCGCCGGTTTTCTCATTTGCGCTTTACAAAAACGTAATAAAATGGTCTGATTTTACAAAAGTGTAATAAAACGGGGCTGAAAAAGGCGAAAAATTCCGTGCAATGCGTGCCCGCTCTTTCTAATTTTGCCGCGTAATAAAGAAAAGGAACGTGAAAATGTCCACTACGCGTACAAAAACCATCTACGATATCGCGACCGCCACCCCGGCCCCCGCGAAACCCGCCGAACCCGTCAATGTTGATTTTTACGGCGAGGACGTGTTCAATGCCGAAGCCATGCGTAGCTACCTCCCGAAGGATATCTGCGAAAAGCTCCTGGCGACCATCGACGAGGGCGCACCGCTCGACCCGAACATCGCGGGCGATGTCGCGCACGCCATGAAGAAGTGGGCGATGGACCGCGGCGCCACGCACTTTACGCACTGGTTCCAGCCGCTCACCGGCTCCACCGCCGAAAAACACGATTCCTTCCTGGAACCGAGCGGCTGCAAGGCCATCATGGTACTGAGCGGCAAGAACCTCATCGTCGGCGAACCGGATGCATCGAGTTTCCCGAGCGGCGGCCTTCGCTCTACGTTCGAGGCCCGCGGCTACACGGCCTGGGACCCGACCAGCCCCGCGTTCATCAAGCGTCACGGCAACGGTGCCACGCTCTGCATCCCGACCGCATTCTGCAGCTACACCGGCGAGGCGCTCGACAAGAAGACCCCGCTTCTCCGTAGCCTCCAGGCGCTTTCCAAGTCCACCCGCCGCCTCATGACCTGCTTCAAGGCGGGCCCCAAGAAGACGACCGTCACGCTTGGCGCCGAACAGGAATACTTCCTCATCGACAAGCGCTTCTACCTGCAGCGCCCCGACCTCTACCAGTCCGGCCGCACTATCTTCGGTGCCACTCCCGCGAAGCACCAGCAGATGAACGACCACTACTTCGGGAGCATCCCGAGCCGTATCCTGAACTTCATGAACGATGTGGAGAAGGAACTCTGGAGGCTCGGCATTCCGGCGAAGACTCGCCACAACGAGGTGGCTCCCGCGCAGTTTGAACTTGCCCCGATTTTCGAGGAGGTGAACCTTGCGTGCGACCACAACATGCTCATCATGGAAACGCTCCGCAATGTGGCCGACCGCTACGGGTTAGTTTGTCTGTTGCACGAGAAGCCGTTCGCCGGCGTGAACGGTTCGGGCAAGCACAACAACTGGAGCCTTTCTTACGGCAAGGGAAACCTCCTGAACCCGGGCAAGGACCCGCACCAGAACGCCGTGTTCCTCACCGCGATCTGTGCCATTATCTATGCAGTGGATACGCACGCCGACCTGCTCCGCATGACCTGCGCGGGTGCGGGCAACGACCATCGTCTCGGTGCGCACGAGGCTCCTCCGGCGATTATCTCCATCTACCTGGGCGACCAGCTGATGGACGTTATCGACCAGATCGAGCAGGGCTCCGCGAAGTCCAGCAAGCAGGCGGGCGCGATGAAGCTCGGGTCCGACATGCTGCCGCCGCTCCCGCGCGACGCTACCGACCGTAACCGTACATCGCCTTTCGCGTTCACCGGCAACAAGTTCGAATTTCGCGCGCCGGGTAGTAGCCAGAGCTGCTCCGAACCGAACGTGGTGCTCAACACGATCGTGGCCGAGGCGTTCGACATGATTGCCGAACAGCTCGAAAAGCTCGACGACAAGAACTTCCACACGGGCCTGCAGAAGATTCTGCAGAAGATCGTGAAGGAACACAAGCGCGTGCTCTACAACGGCAACGGCTACACCGACGAATGGGTGAAGGAAGCGGAACGCCGCGGACTCCCGAACATCCGCACGTCTCTCGAGGCCCTCAAGGCGCTCACGAAGGACGAGAATGTGGAACTGTTCGAAAAGTACGGCGTGATGAACCGCCGTGAGATGCTTTCGCGCTACGAAATCAACGTGGAGGATTTCCACAAGAGAATCCACATCGAAGGTGAAGTCGCCCGCGACCTCGCGAAGAACGTTATCTTGCCGAAGGTGGTGGAAGCCTACGAGAAGTCGTTACGTACAAACGAAATGGCCCTGAACCAGGGCTTCCCGGGGCTCGATACCTACGTGAAGTCCATCGGGGAAGGTTGCCGCTCGCTTACCGAATCGATTGCTGCGCTTGAAGCATCTCTCGAAGGCGAACACGAGGGGATCATCGCTGCCGTCGCTGGCCTCCGCAAGGTGGTGGACAGCCTCGAGAAGATTGTGCCCGACGAGATGTGGCCTCTGCCGAAATACCGCGAGATGTTGTTTATTTACTAATAAACAACATCAGCCGAGCGTCGAAGGTGCTCGGCTCAATGCCACTTCATTTACTAATGAAAACTTTTGTCCCTGCCCTCGGGCAGGGATTTTTCTAGATTTGGCTCTGCCATGTTGATTAGGAAATGTTTGGGAATTTTCTTGGGGCTTGCGACAGTGGCGGCGATGCTTGTCACGGCTTGGTGGTCTTTGCGCCCCGAAATCCCGCCGGAAGTTCAGGAACAGATTGAAGACGATCTTGAAAAATGCGGTGGTGAATTGAAAGAGGCCCGCTGTGCGGTAAGTGGCGAAGACGGCTGGATTTTCTTGCAGGAAAGTCTTGTCAATCTGGTGGTGGACTGGAAAGAAAACTTGAATTCTTTTGTCGCCTTCAATGATTCACTGGAAGCGCGCGGCATCAAATTGGTGGTGGTGCCTGTTCCGGATAAACTGCAAATCGAGGCGGAACATTATTCGGAAGAATTGTCGGGAGGGATTGTCGCCCCGCAATATGAGGAATGGGTGGACGCTCTGCAAGACGAAGGCGTTGTCGTTGTCGATGCGGTAGAGGAGTTTCTTGAAAAGAACGAGGAAACGCCCATGTTCGAGGCGTACGAAAGCCACTATACCAGTGCAGGTCGGCAGGTTCTTGCACAGATGATTGCCGATACCATCAACGAGATGGATTTGGATGTCCCGAGGGGAGAATGGTTCCTGCGCGATACGGTCGTTCCCGGTACCGGAAATCTTTATCACCTGAAGTACAATTCTTACCCTGATTACGCTGTGCGTGTGTTGAAGACGGTGGATGCGAAGGGAAAGCGCTATCACGGTTCCAAGGACGCTCCCATTGTGGTGATTGGCGACAGCAATGCCGATTTTGGCTGGAACAGTTCTTCCAATATCGGCGCATACATTGCGCAGGCGACGGGGATAAAGACTTTTACCCGCAGCCGTATCGGCGGGGGAAACTTGGGCCCGACCTTGTTCAAGGACCGTTCGGAATTCCTGGATGGCAAAAAGATGGTGGTCTGGGTGTTTGACGGCCGTGAACTTTACGGCGATTTCAGCATGCCGGAATTCTAGTTCCGGGATGCCTATTCCAGCATAATCGTGAAGGGGCCGTCGTTCGTGAGGCTCACCTGCATATCGGCGCCGAATTTCCCTGTCTGCACGACGGGGATTTCTTTTTTGCATTCTGCGATAATGTATTCGTAGAGCTCGTTTGCAAGTGCCGGGTTGCCGGCGCCGTTGAACGTGGGGCGGTTTCCCTTGTTGCAGTTCGCGTACAGCGTGAATTGCGAGACAAGCAGGAGCTCTCCGCCGACATCCCTGATGGAAAGGTTCGTCTTGCCGTTTTCGTCGGCAAAGATGCGCAGCGCAAGCATCTTGTGGATGAGCCTGTCGGCGATTTCACGGGTGTCATCTTCTCCGACACCGATGAGGATCATGTATCCCTTGCCAATCTTGCCGACGGTCTGCCCTTCGATATCCACCTGGGCGTTCAATACTCGCTGAATTAGGAATTTCATGTTACTCCGCGCTGGCTAATGCCTTCTTGTAAATGTCCTGCATCACGAGGCCTGCAATCATGAATCCGAAAATGGCGGTGGAGTGCGCCATGGTGCCGTTGATTTGCGCCTTGCTGCTGCACCATTCGTGATCGACCAGATTTGCATTCTGGAGTTCGGCTTCGCTCCTTTCGTGGCGCACCTTGGGGCACATGCAGGCGTCCGTTCCGCAAGAAGAATTCTTGCCGCGGTTTTTCAGGAGTTCGTCGCTGTAGACGCATAGCACTTTTTTCTTGAGAGCCATTTTCTTTTTCTTGAACTTGTCGCGCAGGGCGCGGGCGAGCGGGCATCCGGCGACTTTCCAGAATTCGGCGACCTTGATTCGCGTGGGGTCCATCTTGAGGGCTGCTCCCATCGAAGAGAAGACTGTGGCCTTTGTGCGTGTGGCGTGCCACAATAGCTGCATCTTGTTTTCGAGGCTGTCGATGGCATCGATGATGTAGTCGAAAGTGTCCAATTGGAATTTGTCCGTATTCGCTTCTTCGTAGATGTCCTGCAATGCGACAATGTTGGCGTGCGGGTTGATTTCGAGTAGGCGATTTTTCAGCACGTCAACCTTGACTTGCCCCACGGTCTTTGTGGTGGCCATCAGTTGGCGGTTCACGTTGGTGACGCACACGCGGTCGGAATCGACGAGCACGAGTTCCTTGATGCCGGAACGCACCAGGCTTTCGGCGCACCAGCTGCCCACACCGCCGAGCCCGAAGATGATGACGCGCTTCTGGTAGATGTCGCCCATCACGTCGTCCCCGAGCAGGAGCGATGTGCGGTTAAAGATGCCTTTCTCGATTCCCATACGAGTCCCGGTTAACCGAAGAGTCGGAGAACGCGCTTGATGCCTGCGATAAAGCGGTCGATGTCGCGCTTCAGGGTGTACGCGCCGAAGCTCAAGCGAAGCGTGGCATCGACGCCGAAACGGTCCATCACAGGTTGGGCGCAGTGGTGCCCGCTACGCACCGCAACGTTCTCTTCGTCGAGAATCATGGCGGCGTCGCTTACGGCGATGCCGTCGAGCGTAACGCTGATGAGGGCTCCGCGTTCCTTCGGGTTTCCGAAGATTTTAACCTGCGGAATCTGCGCAAGCTGTTCCAGCGCGTAGTTCGTGATTTCTTCTTCGTGCTTGCGGATGTTTTCGATGCCTATCGCATTAATCCATTCAATGGCCTTGCCGAGCCCGATGACTTCGGCGATCATGGGCGTGCCTGCCTCGAAACGTGCGGGAACGTCGGCGTATGTCGTCTTTTCGAAGGTCACGTTCTTGATCATTTCGCCGCCGCCGTGCCAAGGGGGCATGCTGTCGAGAACTTCGTACTTGCCGTAGAGTACGCCCACGCCTGTCGGGCCGTACATCTTGTGTCCGCTGAAGGCGAGAAAGTCGCAGTCGAGTTTTTGCACGTCAATCTTGATGTGGCTGGAACTCTGGGCGCCGTCAATCAGGATCTTTGCCTGCGGGGCGGCGGCGCGAACGGTCGCGATAATTTCTGCAATCGGGTTCACGGTGCCCACGGAATTGCTCACGTGGGTGACGGCCACCATCTTGGTTCGCGCATTCAACAACCCGGGAAGTGCTGCCAAATCCAGATCGCCGTTGTCCAAAACGGGAATCACCTTGATCTTGGCGCCCTTCATTTCAGCAACGAGCTGCCAGCTCACGATGTTGGCGTGATGCTCGAGCCCGCTAATCAGAATCTCGTCGCCCGCCTCGAAGAACTTGCGTCCGTAACTCCACGCCACCAGATTGATGCTTTCGGTGGTGCCGCGGGTGAACACGATTTCGTCTTCCGTTTTCGCGTTAATAAATTTTGCGACATTCTTGCGCGTTGCTTCGAACGCTTCGGTGGTGCGTGCGCTCAGGCGGTACACGCCGCGCTTTACGGAACTGTAGTGCTCGCGGTAAAAATCGTCCATCGCGTCGATGACGCACGCGGGCTTTTGCGTGGTGGCCGTGCTGTCCAAGAAGGCGAGGGGCTTTGCATCCTTATCGCCTGCGACAAGCATCGGGAATTCGCTACGGATTTTTTCTGCGTCGTAAGCTGTTTCTGCATCAGAATCTTTCATGAATACAAATGTAGAAAATGCTTGACAACTAATGGCCGATGACTAATGACCAATGACTAAAAAAACTATATTTGTCGCGAAAAAACAAAGAAGGGTTACTATGAGAATTTCAAGAAAGATTTTTGCCGTAATTGGCGCGATTTCGTTTGGCCTGGCTACGACGGCGTTTGCACAGCCGGAACTCCGCGAGGCAATCGATGCGGGCGATATCGCGACTGCAAAGAAAATCGTGAAGAAGGGCGCTGCCGAAGAAATCTACTGCGGTAAGCTTTCTCCCGAAGATGCGGTCAAGGTCTACGAAAAAATATTCAAGGCGATGCCGGACCAGTCCTTTAACCTGTGCCCGGCCCAGTTCTCGTATGGCTACGGTACCAAGGTGTGCTCGAACGCGAAGGCGATGAATGCCTGCACGGAAGTGATTACTTACCTGCTTATGGAAGGCGAGAACGGCAACGCCAAAGCACTCGATGCTCTTGAAGGCGTCTCGAAGGCTGCGCTGAAAACGAAGGCCTTTGCAAAGCCGTTCAGAATGGCGGTCGATACCAGCATCTGGGTTCCGTGCCCCAAGAAAGGCAAGGCTCGCGAGGCCTGCATCGAGGACTGTCTCCAGTACGCGCTCAACACGAAGGATTCCGCTCGCGAGGCGACATGCGAATCCGAGCCGGAACATTTCATCGATACGACAATCGGGGTGACCGTTCCTTCTCCTTTGTACGAAAAACTCCGTACGGGCTTGTTGGAAGGCTACTGGAAAACGCAGAAGACGACTGCCGAAAAATACTCGAAGCTCATGAAGTTGAACGCCAAGGCGCTCTCCATCCCGGATTCCGAAATCGTGGATATCGCATACGTGGCCCGCTGGGCAGATAAGCACAAGGCGGATTCTACGGCGCTTCCGGGCGGGGAACTTTTCCGGTTCTGCACGTCGTGGCAGCCTGCGGTGGATTCAATCCTGGCCGAGAAGGAATTTGCGACGCGCTGCCCGGTGTTTGAAATTTTTGAGGATGGTCGTGATGGCCAGAAGTACAAGGTCAAGGAAATCAATGGCACCCGCTGGTTTGTGCAGAACCTGAATTTTGCCGTGGAAGAAAAGTCCATGTGCTATGATCGCGAAGATGACAACTGCAAGACCTACGGTCGCCTGTACACGCACGAGGCCGCGCTTGCCGCTTGCCCCGAAGGCACGCATCTCGCGACCGATGACGACTGGAAAATGCTCGAGATTTATGCGGGCGGGGCGAATGCTGCCGCCGAGAAGCTTCGCAGCAACGGCTCCGACGATTACGCATTTACGGCGATGTTCGGCGGTTACGCGAACAAGAACGGCATTTCCGTAATCCAGGGCGAAGGCGCCTATTTCTGGACCGGCAATGACGTAGGTGACGGTCGCGGTGTGGCAAGGTCCATGTTCAGTACCGACAAGGAAGTCTCCACGATTCCGGTCGATAAGGGCTTCTGGCTCTCTGTTCGCTGCGTGGTAAATAATTGATAATTGATGATTGATGATTTAGCTCACACTATGTTCGCTCCTACTTGCAATCGTGATACCTGGGTAAAGCGCCAAGCTTTGATGAACAAGGTGCGCGCGTTCTTTGAAGCCCGCGGAGTGCTTGAGGTGGAAACGCCCGTGCTTTCCAATGCGGGAGGGACCGACCCCCAGCTGGATTACTTCGAGGTGGAAGGCGGCCATTACATGATGACGAGTCCGGAATTCCACATGAAGCGCCTCCTGGCGTCGGGATTCGGGGATATCTTCCAGATAACGAAATCCTTCCGGAAAGATGAATCCGGCAGCCATCACAACTGCGAGTTCAGCATGGTGGAATGGTACCGCGTGGGCATGCCGCAGGAAAAGTTGATGGACGAGGTGGAAGCGCTCGTGTCCGAAATTATCGGGCGGCCGATTCACGCGCGTCGCACCCGCTGGATAGATGCCTTCAGGGAGTATGCGGGCGTTGACCCGTTCTGCGAGAGTATGGACAACTTTGTCTGTGCCTGCAACGAACGTGCAATCCCCGTTCCCGAGGGTCCGGAACGCATGAGCCGCGAGGACTGGTGGGATTACCTGATGGTCTTTGCGGTGGAACTTGCCCTCGCGAAAAACGGCCCGGAGTTCATTCTGGATTATCCGCAGTCGCAGGCGGCTCTCGCGCAGACCTACGTGGGCGAGGACGGCCACACGTGGGCGCGTCGCTTTGAACTTTTCGTGGACCAGGTGGAACTCTGCAACGGCTATACGGAACTGACCGATGCGGCAGAACAGCGCAGGCGTTTTGATGCCGACCTTGAAATCCGTCGCCAGATGGGCAAGCCGCTCCCGCGCAAGGACGAGAACTTCCTCGCGGCGCTTGAATCCGGTATGCCCGCCTGCTCCGGCGTGGCGCTCGGGCTAGACCGCCTATTCATGCTTGCACTCGGGAAGAATGAAATTAAGGACGTGATTCTTTTCCCGAGCCCGATTGCCTGACCATCGTCACACCGTAGCCTTGCTTCGCAAGGCAAGCGTGTCTACTAGCTTTACTTTACTAGCGCTTTGATCGCGCGCCTCATGCGGTTCTCGTCGATGATGCCCGCCTCGATGTAGTCGAACTTGCCGTCGCTATCTACAAGGTAGCTCACGGGAATCACCCGCGGGTTTCCGAGAGCGTTCATGAGGTCGTAGTTCCAGTGGACCATGGTCCAGGGCATCGCGTATTTTTTCTTGAACCGGGATGCGATTTTCACGTTGTCGTCTTCGCTCACCATCAGGATGCTTAGCCCCTTCGCGGAAAATTCCTTGTGCAGGTTCTTGAGCGTATTGAGTTCCGCGATGCATGCGGGGCACCAGCTGGCGCTAAGCACCACGAGCGTCGCCTTGCCCTTGTGTTCGTCGAAGGTCGTCCTGCCGCCGTCTATCTTGATGGCGCTGAAGTTCGCGATGCGGCTCGGGATTTCGCGGAACGGTTCCACGTTTGCGGTAATGGCCCTGTAGGCGACAAGCAAAAGTGCCGCCAAAACGATAAAACCTGCGATTTTAAAGGACTTATTCCGCATTTATGACAAGAATTTATGTTTTTTTCGGGCACTTTTAAATTATATTCTGCAATATGGCATACAATATTCAAGATCTTCTCTCTGAAATGGTTAAGCGTGGCGCGTCTGACTTGCATATTACCGCAGGTTCGCCCCCGCTGGTGCGCTTGTCCGGTAAGCTTACCCCCCTCGGCGACGACAAGCTCAAGCCCGATGAAACCATGCGCATGACGTACAGTTTGATGAACGAACTGCAGAAGAAGTCGTTCGAACAGAATAAGGAATGCGACTTTTCTTTCGGTATCGCGAACCTCGCGCGTTTCCGTGCGAACGCCTACCTGCAGCGTGGCTGCGTGGCGCTTGCGCTCCGTATTATTCCGCTTGAAATCAAGACCTTCAAGGAACTCGGGCTTCCCAAGATTCTGGCCGAGTTCACGACCCGCCCCTCCGGCCTCGTGCTGGTGACGGGTGCTACGGGTTCGGGTAAGTCTACGACCCTGGCCGCCATGATCGACAAGATCAACAAGGAACGTCACGACCATATCTTGACCGTGGAAGACCCGATTGAATTCCTGCACAAGCACCAGGGATGCATGATTAACCAGCGTGAAGTCGGTAGCGATACGAACAGCTTTGCGATAGCCCTGAAGATGGCCTTGCGCCAGGACCCGGACGTGGTGCTCATCGGCGAAATGCGTGACAACGAGACCATGCGTTGTGCCCTGACGATTGCCGAAACCGGTCACTTGGCTTTTGCGACCCTGCATACCAACTCCTGCGTGCAGACTATCAACCGTATTATTGACGCGTTCCCGAAGGGCGAACAGCAGACGGTGCGAACCCAGCTTTCGTTCGTGCTTCAGGGCGTTATATGCCAGACGCTTGTCCCCAAAATTGGCGGTGGCCGCGTGATGGCCTACGAAATCATGAACGTGACTCCCGGTATTCGTGCGCTTATCCGCGACGACAAGGTTCACCAGATTGAATCCATGATTGAAATCGGCCAGAAGTTCGGCATGAACACGATGAACATGTGCCTCTGCGAACTGGTGAAGAACCGCAAGGTGGACCGCTTCGAGGCGCTCGCTCGTTCCCCGAGCCCGGACCAGCTGGAACAGTTGTTCGTGAAGGAAGGAGTTTAACCGATGGCAGAGTTTTTGTACAAGGCGCAGAACGCGCAGGGTAACAACTTCGAAGGTACTCTCGAGGCGAAGGACAAGGCCGAGGCCGAAGCGCTCCTCATGCGCCGCAGGCTTGCGATTGTGAGCCTGAAGAAAAAGCCGAAAGAAATCAGGATTAACATCGGCAACGGCATCAAGCACGAGGACCTGACCCGCTTTACGCGTATGTTCTCCTCGATGTGTTCTGCCGGCCTTCCGATGCTGCAGTGCTTGACCATCCTGGAAGAGCAGTGCGAAAACCCCGCATTGAAGGATGTTATTCACAAGGTGACCCAGTCCATCAACGGCGGTTCGTCTCTGGCGGATGCACTGGCGCAGCACCCGAAGGTGTTTGACTCCCTTTACTGCAACATGGTGGCGGCCGGCGAAGCGGGCGGTATCTTGGAAGGAATCCTGCAGCGCCTTGCCGAGACGATGGAAAACAGTATGCGCCTCAAGCGCAAGGTGAAGAAGGCGCTTACCTACCCGGTGATGGTTATCATCGTGGGTATCGTGGTGGTGATTGCACTTATGACGTTCGTGGTGCCGACATTCGCCGAGCAGTTCGCGGCGCTGGATGCAGAACTCCCTGCCCCGACGCAGGTGGTGATGAACATCTCCGACTTCCTGTTGAATAACGGCGGCTTTTTGTTCCTTGCCTTGATTGCGTTGATTATCGCCTGGAAGGTCGTGATGAAGATTCCGCAGGCGCAGTTCGCGTTCGACAAGTTCCTGCTGAAGGTCCCGAAAATCGGTGACTTGCAGATAAAGTCATCTACGGCAAGTTTTTCGCGTACGCTTGGAACTCTCTTGAACGCCGGTGTGAGCGTGATGGATGCCTTGAAGGTCGTGGCCTCGACTGCAGGTAACAAGGTCGTGGAAAAGGCAATCGGCAGGATATCTATCGGTATTGCCGGTGGTAAGAGTATTGCGGACCCCATGACCGAAGTAGGGATTTTCCCGCCCATGGTTATCCAGATGACCGGCGTGGGCGAGAAGACCGGTAACTTGGGCGGCATGCTCCTGAAGCTCGCAGACTTCTATGACGAAGAAGTGGACGCCGCAGTGGATGCCGTCGTGAGCATGATTGAACCGCTCATTATCGTGTTCCTCGGTGGCGCGGTCGGCGGCCTCCTCATTGCTATGTATATGCCGATGTTCTCGATGGGCGACGCCATCAAGGGCTAATAAACTGCGTAATACTTCGTTACTCCCCCTCTCGCCGTAGGTTTAACTACGGCTTCGGGGGTCGTGGCCTCGTCTTACTTGTTTTTTACCCCTTGCTGAATACTGCGTCTTGTCTCGCTCGTTTTTTTGCCATCGTCACCCTCGCAAAGGCGAGGGTCTTTTAAATTTTGAACATCATTCCCCTCTTTTTTTTACCGTCGTCACCCTCGCAAAGGCGAGGGTCTTTTAAATTTTGAACATCGTTCCCCTCTTTTTTTTACCGTCGTCACCCTCGCGAAGGCGAGGGTCTTTTAAATTTTGAACATCGTTCCCCTCTTTTTTTTACCGTCGTCACCCTCGCAAAGGCGAGGGTCTTTTAAATTTTGAACATCGTTCCCCTCTTTTTTTACCGTCGTCACCCTCGCAAAGGCGAGGGTCTTTTAAATTTTGAACATCGTTCCCCTCTTTTTTTTACCGTCGTCACCCTCGCGAAGGCGAGGGTCTTTTAAATTTTGAACATCGTTCCCCTCTTTTTTTTACCGTCGTCACCCTCGCGAAGGCGAGGGTCTTTTAAATTTTGAACATCATTCCCCTCTTTTTTTTACCGTCGTCACCCTCGCAAAGGCGAGGGTCTTTTAAATTTTGAACATCGTTCCCCTCTTTTTTTTACCGTCGTCACCCTCGCGAAGGCGAGGGTCTTTTAAATTTTGAACATCGTTCCCCTCTTTTTTTTACCGTCGTCACCCTCGCGAAGGCGAGGGTCTTTTAAATTTTGAACATCATTCTCCTCTTTTTTTTACCGTCGTCACCCTCGCAAAGGCGAGGGTCTTTCTTAAATTTTGTACATTGTCACCCTCGTTTTTATTACATTGTCACCCTCGCGGAGGCGAGGGTCTTTAACATAAAAGGGGAGCATATGGGCAGCAACGATGTCACGCCGTTTGCAACATATATTTTGAGCAATTATAAGAAGACAGTTCTCTATATTGGAGTGACTAATGACTTGAATAGGAGAATCCTTGAGCATAAGTCAAAAATTGATCCCAATTCGTTTACTGCAAAATATAATGTAGACAGGCTTGTTTATTTTGAAAAGTTTCAATCTGTGAATGATGCTATTGCTAGAGAGAAACAGCTGAAGCATTGGAATCGTGAGTGGAAGGAAAGGCTTATAAACGAAAAGAATCCTGAATGGAAGGATTTGTTTGACTATGCGTAAAGATCCCCACCTTGGTGGCCATGCGCACTAAACAACAAGTTGTTAAGTGCTGTCCGCTCGCCTTCGCGAGGATGACGTTTCCTGTGCGAGAATGACGAAGTTGGTTTGCATTAGAAGATCCTCGCCTTCGCGAGGATGACGTTTCCTGCGCGAGAATGACGTATTCATTACGAGGATAACGCTTTCAAGGCGAGGGTCTTTATTTCTTCCAGCCCGTGTATTTTGCGGTTTCGAGAATCTCGTTGGCGTTTGCGACGCGCTCTGCGGTGGGGGACTGCGTGTCCTTGAGCGCGTACTCGATACCGAGCTCGGCATACTTGCCGAGGGCAAACGCGTGATAGGGGAGTACCTCCACGCGCTCTACGTTGCCTAGCGTGCGGATGAAGTCGCGGGTCCTTACAAGCGCCGCGTCGTCGTCGCTTATCCCGGGCACGAGCACGTGCCTTATCCAGATAGGCTTGTGGATTTCGTCCAGGTAGCGGAAGAAGTCGATGATGTTCTCGTTCCCGTGTCCGGTAAGTTCCTTGTGGACAACGTTGTCTATGTGCTTGATGTCCACGAGAAGCAGGTCGGTCACCTGCATCAGGCGCTCGATTTTTGCGAACGTTTCGCCGGAACGCCTGAACGTGACCCCGCTCGTGTCGATACACGTGTGGACTCCTGCCGCTTTCGCGAGCGTGAAGAATTCCAGCATGAAGTCGAGTTGTGCAAGCGGTTCGCCCCCGCTGACGGTAATCCCGCCGTCCTTGCCCCAGTATGTCTTGTACCGCAGGGCCTTTGCAAGCAGGTCGCTAGCCGAAATCTCGTAGCCCGCGCTTCCATTGCCCGAAATCCCAAGCGAGCCGGCTGCATTCCCGAAACTCCATGTCTCGGGATTGTGGCAGAACTTGCAGCGCATGGGGCACCCCTGCGTAAAGACGACGAACCGGATTCCCGGTCCGTCGACCGACCCGAAGGTTTCGAACTTGTTGATCCTGCCGAGTGCCATAGGGGTGCGGGGGTTGTGCGCCTTGCAGACTAGCCCTTCGCGAGCATGTCCATCAGTTCGCGGTCGAGCCTTTCGGGGTTGTTGTACTGCGGGAGGCTCTCGTGCAGCGATTCGCCCTTCGATACAAGCCCGAAGTCGAGGTTCTTGTAGTTCCAGTAGCTGAATCCCACGTCGGCCTCGCGCAAGATGTCGAGGAAGTCGCGCATCCATGCAATCTGGTACTGGCGCGGAACCTGCACGTACACGCCGAACTCGTTGCAGCTTACCGGCAGGTCATATTTCGCGCGGAAGTCGAGCGCATTCTGGATGCTCGCCTGCAGGCGTGCCTTGTCCCACTTGCCGAATTCCACGTTCAGGCGCGTTTCCGCATCGCCTGTCGGGGCGGCGTAGTCGCCGGGCCACGGGCGTTCCATGTGGAAGAACGGGTCCTGAATCCATGCGGCGCCCTGGTGCGTGAACGTCACCGGCGTGTAGGTGTGGAAACTGTAGATGGCGTTGTCGTCGTCCATCGGGGTGAGGAATTCGAATTCCTTCGCGCTGTTCCACTTGTTGCTGCCCACCACAATCGTGTTCTTGGGGGCGTGCTTGCGGATAGCCCAGAAAATTTCGTCCTTTACTTTATCCCAAACGCGGGAATCGCTACCGGCGGGCTCGTTCAAAAGCTCCATCATCACGCGGGGCTCGTTGCTGTAGCGCTCGGCCATGTATGCCCAGATGTCGCAAGTTTTCTTGCGGGCGGCCGGGTCTGCAAAGAACGCCTGTTCCGTAGAGCAGCCCAGGTGAAAATCGTGACCCGGGCACTTGTGCAGGTCCAGAATCACGTCGAGGTCTGCCGCCTGGATTTCCCTGAGGGCCTTGTCCAGGAGCGAGAATTCCTCTGCCTTCGGCTTGCCCGCGTCGTCGGTTTCGAACAAGTTAAAGTAATCCACGGGTAGGCGCACGTGGTTGAACCCCGCCTCGCGGATGCGCTTGAAGTCGCTCGCACCGAGGAAGGTCCTGATGTGTTGAATGACCCCAGGGAAACCCACGGGATCTTTTTCCTGGATGCAGTCCACCTGACTGAACCAGCCGCCCAAATTCACTCCGCGCAGTCTTTCCTTTTTCATTGTGTCATCCCATTTTGTTCGTGGCCTGGATTGGCCGCGCTTGCTTTGTACAAGTTCTACGTGTTAACGATATTCAGGTCTTCGTTCGCGATATTGAGGCCCATGATGACTTCCATATCGTCCGGAAGGTTGTAAAAATCCACGACGAGGCCGATTTTCTTGTCTTCGTCCTTCTGCTTGTCGAACTGGACTACGTCGTATATCTTCATCGGGACTACGGTTCCCTGTGTTACGGGAATCTCGATGGTCATGCCCTTGCTGATGGGGCCTTCGAGAATCTTGCCCTTGAATACGAGGCTTTTCTGGTCTTCGCCTACAGATGTTTTCTTAACGTGAAATACGCCCATTGCAGTTTTAGTCGATAGTCTTTTATTTGCGGTTGTTTTCTTTTTGTAGCCTACCAAATGCTACGGGCAAAAGTTAATTTTTTTACATGGCATTACGTGTAGGGAGAATTCCTTTTTTGGTGTGTGCGCCGTTTTTTCATGCCTTCCTGGGGCGTGAAAGCGAATTGTGCGATGTGGAGTTTGTCGATAGCCCGCCGAGCGTGCAGAGTGCGGGCCTCATGGACGGTTCCATCCACCTTTCTCCCGCATCCTCGATTACGTTTGCGCTCAAGCCCGGCGCGTTCGTGCTCTCGCCCGTGTTCTGCACGTCGTGCTCGTTCGAGGTGCGCTCGGTCAAGCTGTTTTCCCGCTACCCGATAGAGTCGCTTGCGGGCCGTCGCGTGCGCGTTACCTCGCAGAGCCGTACCTCGGTGGCGCTCCTCCGGATTCTGTTCGAGATGCGCTACGGGATTAGGCCCGAGTACGTGGGTGGCCTTGCCGCCGAAGAGAGTGACGATGCCTGCCTGCTCATCGGTGACCTCGCCCTCGAGGAGAACGAGCGCGGGCGTTTCGCATACAGTTACGACCTGGGCGCGCTCTGGCAGGAATGGCAGGGGCTCCCGTTCGTGTTCGGGGCCTGGATCATTTCGAAAAGTGCCCTGCAGGCCCCGCTCCGCCCCGTGCTCGACAGTTACCTGCAGCAGACGGAACAGAGCATTCTCGCTTTCCGTGCCGACGTGAAGGGCTCGCTCGACCGCTGGCTTTCTCGCTATCCGGTGGACTTGCCGCGGGCCGTTCTCGAGGATTACTACCGCGCGCTCGACTACCGCTTTACCGATGAACGCAAGCGGTCGCTGTCGCTTTTTCTGGAACTTTCCTGCCGCATAGGCCTCGTGGAAAGCGCCCCCGCTCTAGAATTCCTGTAATGTTCCCATATATGTTCCATGTTGGAATGTTGCTGGGCATTGACACTGCGGTATCTAAGAATATAGATTAGGTCGAAAGGAGTACCGTCTATGGTCGAAGAAAAGATTCTCGTGGTCGATGACAGCGCCGAGGTGCAGCAGCAGGTGAACGAGATGCTGTCGCAGGTGGGTTACAGCGTCGTGACGTGCAGTTCGGGCAAGGAGGCGCTGGATTTCCTCGATACGGAACGTGTCGACCTGGTTCTCTTGGACATAAACATGCCGGACCTGAACGGTTACGAGGTATGCCTGCGCATACGCCAGAAGTTCGCGCTCGACGACCTCCCGGTAGTGTTCCTCACGAACAGGGAAGATTACGACAGCATCACGAAGGGGTTCCATGCCGGAGCGTCCGATTTCGTGAGCAAGACGGCGGTACCCGATATTCTTTTGGCCCGCGTGAACGTGCATATACGGCTGGCCCGCACGCTCCGGTACCTGAGGGACATTTCCCTGACCGACGACCTGACCGGCGCGTACAACCGCCGCCATGCCATGTATTCCCTGCGCGAGTGGTTTGCCCGCAGTGCGCGGTACGGCACGCAGTTTGCCCTGATTTACTTTGACCTGAACGGTTTGAAACAAATTAACGACAGTTACGGCCACCAGGCGGGCGACCTGCTGCTGCGTGCGGTAGTGAGCGCGGTGAAGAAGCTGTTGCGCGAATCCGACCTGCTGTTCCGCATGGGCGGTGACGAGTTCATGGTGATTTGCCCCGATACCGACAAGCGCGGCGCGTTCATCTGTGCCGAGCGCATGCTCGAGGCGGTGAAGGCGGTGACTATCATCGAGCGGACGGTTTCGTTCGCCTACGGTATCGCGCATTCGAGCGAGGGCTACAAGGACACGGACGAGATGCTCCACAGCGCCGACGCCACGATGTACATGAACAAGCAGAAAATGCGCGACGCCCGCAGGTAGCGAGCGTGCCTTGCACCCGCAGGTAGAATTTTCCCTTAAATTACGGCCTTGACGGCATCGAGAAGTACGGTGAGTTTCTTCCCGATTTCGTCCCATTTCTTTTCGCGCATGAGGCCTGCGTTGAAGATGCTCCCGCCGAACGAGACGATGTTGCTCCCTGCGCGGAAGTAGTCGCCAACGTTCTCTGCGTTCACGCCGCCGCATGCCATGAGCTTTATGTCGCGGAAGGGCCCGCGCAGTGCCTTGATGTATTCGGGGCCTCCCACGCAGTTGACGGGGAATACCTTCACGGCGGTTGCGCCCAGGTCGTGCGCCTTCTGGACTTCGGTCGGGGTGAGTGCCCCCGGGATAATCGGGACCCCGGCCGTGCACGAAAGCCGGATGATGTCGTTTCTCGTATTCGGCGTGACTATGAATTCCGCTCCGGTATTGAGTGCCCGTTCGAGGTCGCCTCCGGTACGGACCGTACCCGCGCCCACGGAAATGCCGTACGGGCGGGCGGCTGCCTTCAGATCCTTGATGATGCCTTCGGCGCCATCCGTGTTCATGGTGACCTCGATGGCCTTGAGCCCGCAGCTTGCCGCCGTCTTGACGCAGGCTTCTTCTTCGCCGCGGGGAATGTCGCGCAGTATGCCTATAACGGGCATGTCTTTCAGGAATTCGATAAGATTCATGGCTGGCCTCCGCTGTTTTGAACTTTTCCGGTAAAAAACATAACAAAAATGAGGCCCGTGCCACGGGTGATTTTTTTTATAAAAAAACATTTGACATTTATCCGGCATAACTCGATAGGGATATAGAAGATATTGTTCGGAATTTGTAAAAGGAAACCTATGGCAAAGATTGATTATTTCAAAAACGTCTACGCAAGCCTCAAGAAGAGTGCCACGGACAGGCCGAAGAAGTCCCGTTTCGATTTCGCGGGACTCAAAATCCTTGAATACTGGGTCCGCATTCTGGACCGTCATCCCGAGTGCATGAACAAGGAAACCCTTTTCCGCCTGATGGACCTGGATACCCGCCTTTCCGTGGTCTACGACATCCTCAGCATCTTTGGCTCCTTTGTTACTCCGAAGCCGAAGCGCAAGAAGCTGTGCAATGCCCCCGATGACGACGATATTCCGGTCGATTTCGAGGACGACTTCCGCGACGAGGACTTTGTGCTGAATGGCAAGTACTGCAATACGAGGCTGTTGCGCCAGATTTGCCGCTATAGGAAGGAATCTCAGCTCGGTTGCCGTGAACGTGCCGTCGATAACCTTCTGGATGCGTTTGCGGAGGTGGGTGACGGCTCGATGGCTCCGCATCTCTACAGTGCATTCACGGGCGCTGTCCGCAAGAGGTTCAAGGAGTTCGCGCTGCAGAAGTTTCGCGAAGGCGTAAATGACAGCGATAGCGTTTACAAGCGCACGCAGAAGGTAAAGGAAGTCTACCGCCTGACGGATGCGGAACTTGAGTTCGTGCTCTACATGTGGCTCCGCTGTAGCGACGATATGCAGGTAGACCGTGACTGCGGCATGTTCGAGTCCCAGCGCGGTTTCGGCGCCCCGGAGATAAGCCCGAATACCGTAAAGGAGGTCGCGATTGCGACGGGGGTTTCCGAGAGCCAGGTTTCGGGGCTTCTCGGGAAGGAGAGCTCGTTGCGCAAACTGGGCCTCTGTAACGAGGAATTGAGCATCCCGTATGAGCTCAGGACGTACCTGAACGGTTGTGGCGATACCACGGGATTGAAGGCGTTTCGCCGTGCTGCCCCCGGGACTATTCCGTTCCGTCAGTTGCAGGAGCATAACCCGGACGCGAACCTCGCGCTCGACCTAATCAGGCACCATAGCTGGAACCGTCCGCTGAATATCCTGTTCTACGGCGTGGAAGGCGCGGGCAAGACCGAACTTGCGAAGGCGCTCGCGAAGGAATCGGGGCTGCCGCTTTGGGAAGTGAGCATTGATGCCGATAACATTGTCGAGGTCGGGCGCCGTTTCGAGAGCCGCTCGCAGAGCCTGATGCTCTACCGTATACGTGCCGCGATGCTTGCCGACTGGCAGTGCGAAAAGGAACACGGGATTATCATGATTGACGAGGCGGACCTGGTGCTGAACGGCTTCGAGAAGGGGAGCCTTAACAGTTTCTTTGAATCCGTGAAGGCGCCGATTATCTGGATTACCAACTCCATCAGCTTTACCGAGAAGAGCTCGCGCCGCCGTTTCGACTTCTCGATTGCGTTCAAGGGGCTTGCGAAGGACGAGCGGCTCAACATGCTCGAATCGGTGCTCGAGGCACAAGATGCGCAGGACCTGCTCACGCCCGAAGAGA
The DNA here is from genome assembly GCF_900129735.1 of Fibrobacter sp. UWCM. Taxonomy (NCBI): domain Bacteria; kingdom Pseudomonadati; phylum Fibrobacterota; class Fibrobacteria; order Fibrobacterales; family Fibrobacteraceae; genus Fibrobacter; species Fibrobacter sp. UWCM. The sequence goes on from NZ_FQWR01000021.1 coordinate 29,841, forward strand.
AGATGCGCCTGGTGGTGGAATTCCCTGCGATGGCGGGTGGCTATACGCTTGCGGTGCGCTCTACCCGCGACCTCCTTGCGGATGGCGCCGACGTGAAGGCCTACCCGACGATGGCGCGGCTCCTGAACGCGCATACGCACCTTCTTGAAATCGAGAACGGTTCTCTCCGTGACGTGGACTGTCGCGCTCCGGCGTACTCCCTGGAGGGGCTAAACATGGAAGGCTCTGCTGACGAGATTCTCGAGGTGGTCCGGAACTACGATTCCGTGTGGAAGGGTCTCGACGAGAGTTCCGCGCCCAGTTCCCTCAACATCCTGCTTTACGGCCCTCCGGGTACGGGCAAGACGGAGTTCGTGCGCCATATCGCGCGTACCCTAGGGCGCAACCTGGTGGTACGCCGTGCCAGCGATTTGCTCGGGATGTTCGTGGGCCAGACGGAGGCGAACATTGCCGCCGCGTTCGAGGAGGCGGAACGCACGAAGTCCATCCTGTTCTTCGACGAGGCGGACAGCTTTTTGCGCGACCGCTCCGGCGCCATGCAGGGGCACGAGGTATCGAAGGTGAACGAGATTCTCACCCGCATGGAGAACTTCAAGGGGCTTTTCATTGCGGCGACAAACTTCGAGGGGTCGCTCGATACGGCGAGCCGTCGCAGGTTTGCGCTCAAGCTTGGGTTTGGCTACCTGAAGCCCGAGGGCGTGAACCACATCTGGAACGTGTTCTTCCCGAAGGTGGAGTGCCCTGCGGCGGTGATGCGTATGCCGATGCTCACGCCGGGCGATTTCAATGCGGTGAACGGACGCCTGCGCTACCTGCCCGAAAGCGCGCGTACGGCAGACCGCATCGAGGCGGAACTCCGCAAGGAGTTGAGTGCGAAGGATTCGCACGCCGGCCGGACCATGGGGTTTTAGATATACCGGCTTGGAAGGCTTTGTAGATTTGTTGGCTACGTGCATGTCGGGCACGCTCCAATGCGACCGCTCGTTCGTTATCTCCGGTGAATTCTCTCCGGCTTCTCACTCGCTCTCGCCATCGCGACCCGTTAATACGTGTCGCTTTTGGCTCACACGATCACTTCGTTCCAGTGTCCCGTGGCGACCCATTCGCGCTAGATGTTGAATAAACATTAGTTTATTGCGGGAGGAAACCCTTGTGACTGTTAGTCCCTGCGGGTTTCCTTTAAACTGCAGGAAATTTTTAGGAAGGGCGAAGCCCGCCATAATTGTAATTCGTGTTGTGGCAAGGGTCCGTGCGGGCGAAAGCCTGCACGGATTTTTGTTTGTACCGGCATTAGTGCTGCTTTGATATGCTTTGGTATGTTGGCTACGGGCATGTCGGGCACCTCCGCCAAAATTGTGCCAGCCTCTCCCTAGTTGCAAAGCGCCGGGAGGCGCGCATGCTCGAACCAGCAGACGTGCGTTTTAAATATGAATGGGCTGGTTCGTGCGTGTCGGGAGGGTCTTAGGGAGGGACGGCCGAGCCAGCCCCTCCCTAGTAACTACATTCTCGCGGCTTTCGCGCGGCGGCGGAAGTGCTCGATGAGCGGGGCAACGGTTTCCTTGAAGTCGTCGTGCGTCTCGATGCGCACGAAGTCAATCGACATGCGCTGGAATAGTTCCTTGGTTGCCTTGCCCTGGCGCTTTGCCTCGCGGGCGAACGCCTCGCGGAAAGCCGCATCTCCGGTATCGATAAGGAGCGTCTCCCCGGTTTCGGGGTCCTCGAGTTCCACGAGTCCCGCGGGAGGCAGTTCCATTTCGCGCGGGTCCACCACCGATACCGCAAGCACGTCGTGGCGCTTGCGCAAAATCTTGAACGCGTTCTCGAAACCTTCGTCCAGGAAGTCGCTCATCACCACGACCACGGCACGGCGGTTCAGAATCTTGCCGGCATACTCCAGCGCCACCTGCGTGTTCGTGCCGTGGTGCTGCGGCTTAAAATAAAGGATTTCACGAATCAGCCGCAGCACGTGCTTGCGGCCCTTCTCCGGCGGGATAAACAGTTCAACCTGGTCCGTATAAATTAAAAGCCCCACCTTGTCGTTGTTCTTGATGGCGGCAAAGGCAAGCAACGCCGTGAGGGTCGCCATGACCTCTCCCTTCATCTGCTTGCCGGAACCGAACTCCGAACTGCTGGAGGCGTCGACCATCAAAAGCATGGTCATCTCGCGCTCTTCGATAAACTTCTTCACGTAAGGCGTGCCGGTACGCGCCGTCACGTTCCAGTCGATGGTGCGCACGTCGTCGCCCGGCATGTACTCGCGGACCTCGCTGAACTCCATGCCGTTCCCCTTGAACGAACTGTGGTAGGCGCCGGTCATCACGGTGTCGAGCGTGCCGCGAACGCTGAGTTCGATGCGGCTGACGGTCTTTAGAACTTCTTTATCTAGCATTTTGCAAATCTCTGCGGCCCCCTGCGGGCCTTACGGCTTTCAATATACAAAAAACGGGTGCAAAAGTGCAATTTTCGGGTGTTTCAGAGAGCAGTTTTGCGAAAAAGACAGACCAAACGGTCTCCGGATGAGCATTTGGTCTGCTTAATTTTAATTTATATGTAACAAAAGTGTACCCAAAAGCCCTTTTGCACTGAAAAATTTCTGCAATTTCCCTGAAAACGCGTTGAAAAGACACTTTTTGACATGGATTTTGTGAATTTGTCTGAAATTGAGCAGACCCAAAGGGCGAAAAATCTGCATTTGGTCTGCTTTTGTCGGCAAAATTACCCGCAACGGCGGCAAAATGTACGCAAAAAAAGAACTCCCGGCGTAAACCGGGAGTCCCCTAAGGAGATCGATGAATGGAGTACACTTTTAATCGATTAGCCGATGGTCAGCTTGCGGGCTGCGGCCTGTGCCTTCTTTGACAAGTCGAATTTCAAGATGCCGTTCTCGAGCGATACCTTGATGTTCTCGGTGTCGATGTCGTCGGCCAAGCGGAAGCTGCGTTCGAAGGTGAACTTCTCGTCCTTGCTGCGGACACGCGTCGCTTTGACGGTGATGATGTTCTTTTCGACCTGGATGTTCATGTCTTCCTTCTTGACGCCCGGGAGCTCGACTTCAAGTGCGAAGCCGTTTTCGGTTTCGTAGTAGTCGGCCTTCGGCGTGTAGGTGCATTCGCCCTTGGCGGCTTCAGCGTTGAGGTTGTCAAGGAAGTTCTGGATGCCATAGAATGCGGTCGGGAGAATCTGTGCGTTGATCATAATTTTACCTCTTTTGGTTGCGGGCCCGTTTTGCGGGAACCCTTTGTTTCTTGTTCACTCCCCTATAAGCGAACTTCGTGCCAAAATGGGAGCCAGCGCGTCGTGAAAATCAAAATTGCCGTTTTTTAGCGAAAATCGGCAATTTTATGCCGGCGCCGTGCCAAAAATGTGCCAAAACCGCTCCCCGCCGTTTCAAAAAGCCGCACGCGCCGTTTCGCACCCGAAACACTCTACATTTCATTTTAAAATGCCCGCGGCATTCCCTTCCCGCGATAATCTAGAAATGGCATTCCCTTCCCGCGACAATCCGGAATCGGCATGTAAAAAGTGAACGGCCCCCTTGCGGGAGCCGTTCTGGGTTGGTTATGGAGGTAACTCTTTAGAACTGCTCGAAGAACTTGTGGACTTCTTCAGGAACCCAAGTGTTCTGCCAGCCCTGTCCGGTACCCGTGTTGGGGCCGTCATGTGCTGTCCACTGGTGTTCGCCGTTCCAACTGCACCACTTGACCGGGAAGCGCGGGTCGACAGTCGTGAAGTCATAGCAGAGGTGGCCTGCTGTGCCGTTGAATTCTTGCGGCTTTTCGCTGCTGGCATCGGTGAAGTTGCCATTGGCGTCGGCCTTGCCGTTACGCTTGAGGATTCTCGGGAGGGCGCTGGTCTTTGCGCGGTCGTAGTTGCACACGCCGTCTCTCTTGCCGTGTACGCCCATCCAGGCAATCGGCAAGTTCTTGGCGTCATAACGACCTGTTCCTGCAGACGGGAGCCAAATGTTGTAGTCTGCAGTTGCGTAGACGGCTACAGCGCGGAGTCTTTCTTGCAAGTCCTGAGCGAGGGAGTTCGTGAACATGGCGCCGAAGCTAAATCCTGTGGCGAACACACGGGTGGTGTCAACGCAGTAGTTGTCGAACATCGCGGTAATCATTTCGTCAACGAACTGGTGGTCTTCCTTGCCGTTCCAAGTACCGTTGTCGTTACCCTGCGGAGCGACGAAGATGTAGTCACCGTTCTTGTCGAGCACTTGCTGGCCGTAGTACGGAGTCGGGTGGTCGTAGTCCGGGTTGTGGTGCACGAAATCTTCGGCCTTGGAACCCATGCAGTGGTTTGCGATGAGGAGCTTGTGCGGCTTGGTGTTGTCGTAGTTCTTTGGCAAGGTGATGAAGAACGTGCGGTTCTTGCCGCCGACATTCAGGTTGTACTTCTTGCCGTTTTCGACGGAGCCAGTCGACTGCAGCGTGGAGTTCTTTCCGCAACCCTTGCTCGGACGCGGTTCGTTACCCAATGCATAGCCGAATGCAAACTGTTCTTCGGCCGGGGTGGTCTTCGTGAGTTTCACGTCTACCGTAGTGTCGAGCGTGCTGAGCGGGATGGAGAGAGTGTCGAACCCGTCGGCGACGAACTGGAGCGCTTCGCCCTGCTGGACTTCCTTGAGGAGTGCGCGCCCTTCGCTATCGAAAGAGTTGGTGTAGGTGCCGCTCGCGTTGAAGCGGATGGTTTCCTTCGCGCTACCCATGGAGACCTGCGCGAAGTAGGTGCCCTTGGCCTTCACGCCGGAGGAAAGGTCCACCTGGCCCGAACCGTAGAGCGTCTGGCTGAAAATCTTGTTGCCGAGCGGGTCGAAAATGCGCACCTGCACCGGGCTGCTCCCGTTCTGCGAATACGAGAGGATGCCCGAATTGATGCTGATGAAACCTGGGTTGTGCACCGCGGCTCCCTTCAGCCCGATAGTTTCTTCGTCCTCGTGAATGGTGAATTCGCCCTTGTTGTCCGTTGTTGTGTTCTTGTTTTCCTTGACCAGCGTGACCTGGGCCCCCTTGATGGGCATGTTGCTTTCGTCGGTGACCTTGCCGCTTACGGTATATGCGAATGCGGTCGATACCGCGAGGGACACTCCAATAACCAGAAGATTTTTCATCTTCAACACTCCTTTTTTGGTTATCCCATTACGCCACTAAGAAATTTATTCTAATAGGGGCGTTTTTCGCTTCGCGCAAACGAGAAGTTCATGGACAATTTATCCACGTAATGTAAAGTTTTATGAACGGTGCGCGGTGGTTGTCCGCGAGCCCTGGCGGTCGCCCGCGCCTTAGTCCAGCTTGCCCTGGTACAGGTCGAGCACCTTGCGGGCGAGCAGGCTCGTGTACTTCGCGTTCACGAGCGTCACCTGCGCCTTCTCGAGGTTGTTCTTCTGGGTGAGGTAGTCGGTGTAGGTGAGGGCGCCAGCGTTCCGCTGTTCCTCGGCCACCAGGAGCGCTTCGTTCTCGGCTTCCACCTGGAGTATTGCCGCCTTCCACTGCATGTCGGCGCTCACCGCGTTCAGGTAGAGCTTCTCGATGTTGTTCTCGAGGTTCTTGGCGGTCTCCTGCATGCTGAGGCCGGCCTCGCTCTCGCTTACCTGCGCGAGAAGCACCTTGTTGTTCGTGGAACCGCCGTCGTATATGGGGATGTTTATGCCGAGCGATACGGAGTTCTGCCAGCCGTACTTGAGCTGGTCGCCGTATGCGCCCGACTCCCAAGCCTGGAGGCCCGTGCTGGAGTTCGCGCCGAGCGTCACCGTGATGGAACTGCCCTTGCCCGCGACCTCGGTGTTCTTCTTTGCCGCGCGGACCGAGACGCTGTCGGACTTGAGGCCCGGGTGCTGCTCCCTGACCGCCTTCTTGAGGTCGGCGAGCGCGGGTAGCGGTTCGAGAGAATCGGGGGAGGCGATTGCAGATTCCGGTGCGGAAATATCGAACTCGGCGTCGTCGCTTAGTTCCAGCAGCTGCCGGAGCGTTGTCTTCGCGGTACTTACCGCAAGTTGCGCCGAGAGTTGCGCCACCTGCTTCTGCAGCACGTTGGACTGGCTCTGCGTGAGGTCCTTCTTGGTGATGGAGCCCGCCTCGAAAAGCTTGCCGTAGTGCTCGAATTCCGCCTGCGAGAGTTCTACGGAGGCGTCTGCCGTGCGGAGGTTTTCCTGTGCGGCGAGCAGGCTCATGTAGGCGTTCAGCACGCCCTCCTGGATACTGCGTTCGGTCTGCTTTGTGGCGAGTGCGGCGGACTGCTTCTTGAGCTGGTTCACTTCGACGGTGGCGCCGCTCACCCCGCCGTCCCATAGCGTGTACGAGCCCGAAATGCCGAGGTTCAGGCGGTAGTGGTCCTCGTCGTGGACGAACGGGTGGTCATAGAGCGTGTTCTGTATGCTTGCCGAAACGGTGGGGCGGTTGCTGACGCTCGCCTGCTTGATGTTGATTTCGGCCTGCTGTTCGCGGAGTTTCGCGGATTCGAGCGAGAGGCTCTTTTCCTTGGCCTGCTTGAGGCACGCTTCGAGAGTCCAGGTGTCTGCCTGGGCGAGGGCTGCCGTCATGAGGGCCGCGAGAATTATAGCCTTTCTGTTGTTCATGCCTTTTAGATGCCCGACCTCGTGCGCAGGTTGCAGTTTTCTTGAGCGTATAAGATAACAAAAAAGGCCCGCGTGTACGGGCCTTCCTTGAGTGGACGGTACTGGATTTGAACCAGTGACCTCTGCCGTGTGAAAGCAGCGCTCTAAACCAACTGAGCTAACCTTTAAATTTGAACAAAAAGGCCAAAATGGTATCGGTAAAGACAGAAATGATGACAAAAAAGCCGCAATCCGTTTGTTGTAAACGGGCTGTTTGTCACCTTTTTTGTCACCTCGAGGTTCGCCATGTTGGAAACCATTCATTTGAGAAAAAAAGCCTTAAAAACAAAAGGAGTATACGCACTATACCTCGATTACCAAGTTGAGGGTAAAAGAGTTCGCAAATACACCAAACTTCACTGGATAAATGGGGATAAAACCCATAATAATGCGGTGATGGCTAAAATTGAACGGCTACGGCAAGAAATAGCCGATTCCCTGAGGGGTGGGATATTTGTCGATGATGAAACCACCCTCGTCCAATACGCTCGACTTTATAATAATGGTTTCGCAGAGGAGACCATAAGAAGTCGAGAAAAAACGGTCAAAACAATCATCGAGTTTTGCAAGGATGTTAAATTGCGTGATGTGAACCGTCAATGGATGCAACGCTATGTACAATTCTTAAAATTGCGTAAAAATTCGGCCAATACGATAAATTCCCGTTGCGCTTACATAAAGACCCTGATGCATCGGGCTTTTGCCGATGGTCTTATATCCCGCCCCATTGACTTTAGCGGTCTAATGCCCGCAGCTCAACGAGAAAATGGCTGTGCGCTGACCTTGGATGAGGTCAAAAAGCTCATCAGGACTCCACTATACCGAAGCGATGTTTCCTGTGCTTTCTTGTTCTCTTGCTTCACGGGGTTAAGGATTTGTGATGTTCGGCGGTTAAAGTTTGCCGATATACATGACGGAGTTCTTGAAGTCGTTATGCAAAAGACGAAAAAGCCCATAGTTATCCCCCTAACACCAAATGCTTTAAGGTTTCTCCCCCCTAAGAAAACAGGGGAATCCTTGGTCTTTCCTTCTTTGCCCAAACAATCGGGGCACCTAAACAGGATTCTGAAACGATGGGCGAAAGACGCTCTAATCAGAAAAAGGGTTACGTTCCATACGGCTCGTAGAACCTTTGCTACAATTACAATGGAATACTCGGCAAATATCTACACCGTTTCCCAGTTGCTGGGACATTCACGCCTCAACACGACCCTACTGTATGTGAATTGTGCGTTGGGAGAGAAAAAGAAAGCTGTAGAAAGTGTCCCCGTAATAGCGTAGAGGCTCGCTCGCTAGTTGGTAGCAAGTGTCACGTCCTCCATATACCTAATTAAGTGAATCTATCAATGCAAGGTGGACTCCCCTTATATAAGGGGGTTCTTACCCTTTGCGGCACGTTTTCAGGGCGTCTTAGAGTTTTTATTAGGTATAGATTTATGCCTTTGCTGTCTATAAAGGGCTTGTTGTTGATGCTGTTCGCCCTGATAAGCGTGTTTTGCATTTTTTTTATAGTTCAATGTCAGAGTAGCTTTTTAAAAATATATAATAGTAGTATAAGTCATTCGATTGGATTTTTTCGCAATTGGTTGATGTTATAAACATATAGTAGATGATGACAATACGATTCTAACACGGTTATTAACTCAGAACTTAACACAGCTATTAACACCAGTTCCTAACACCGTTCCTAACACCAGTTCTTAACACCAGTTCCTAACATCAGTTTTAACGCTTTCATAAAAATACCTTGCTCGGAATCCTAGGCCAAATCAGGTGTAGGTGCAGTTGCTCAAAGAACGTTCAAGGTCGTGATGCCAAGAGAGGTTTGTCTGGTGTCTGCTGATACAGTATAAAAACGAATTAAACTAAAAGATATGCAGATTTCATTAGCTTCTTAGTTGATGGATTCTGTTTGCCCGCTGTTGGCCTTCAAGGATGAAATCGGAGTACAGGATAGCCGCTTCGCAAGCCTTGATTAGTGGTGTAGCAACCAGCCGCATTGACGTTGACGTTCCCGATTACCCGACTCACTAGGTATCAGTTCCCACGTCAGAAATGCCCCTAACAAGGGCATTTCTGTCTCCGAAACCCTCTAAACCCCTCGCCTACGTAGGTAATCGATTCCCACAAAGAGATTAACAAGTGAAAAGAACTGATAAAAAAGGGATAAAAAAGGGGAAAAAAGGAAGGCATTGCCTTCCTTTTCATTTTTTACTCGGTTTTAACACCCATGATGAAGTTCGCAGCCTTTTCAGCTTTGCTTGCCGCATTTATGACTAGCTGAGCATTTCCCCTTATATGCTCAAGCCAGTTCTTGATGTATGCAGCGTTACTGTTATGTGTTGTTTTTGTGTCCAGCCCTAGTTGAGCAAGTGCGAATGACGCAACCATTTCCGCCACAAGTTCTTCCTTAGAATAAGAAGCACTTCCGAACGGCTCAGGAGCATCTGTGAATCGATTGAGCCTGTTTGGAGTTCCTGTGCTATGCCCTAGTTCGTGGAAAAGGGTTTCGTAATAGGAATTGCTAGACTTGAACATGTTGATGGGCGGTAATTGAACCATGTTTCTACTGGGTGAGAAAAAAGCAATGTCTTCCGCTTTATGGGTGATATTGATGTTTTCTCTTCCAATGTAATTTTGAACAATTCTTTCGGCATTTTCGTCTATCTTGTTTTCGGATTCTTTTTTAGGTTCCTTTTGCCAGCGGGGCTTCAAATCGGTGCAGCTGCTGATGTGGAAAACGCAATAAGCCTTGAAAATGAAAGTTATTTTTTCCTCCTTCGTAATAACGCCATCTTTCTCTATCTCAAACTCCTTGACAAGGGGTTTGCAGAAGTAGATTCTACTTGCTTTGGCGCCCTTACGGATGCGCCCTCCAGCCTTTTGAACTTCTAGGAAACTAGCGTACTCCCCAGGCTCAGTCAATAACATCCTGTTAAGCAGGCTATACTGTTTGCCAGTAGCATAGCTGAGAATCTGACCGTTGCAGACCCAAGGCTTACACCAAGGGACAATACCTTGTTCAAGCTGGTTTATGATTGCGTTGGTGACCTGTTCGTAAATGCTGTTCATGGTCTTACCCCTTTTTGTTTTTAGTTGTGGTTGTTTTGGTTGCGTATATGTTCACAAGCCCCATTTTATGAGCTGTTATAATTGCCTTAATCCGCTGTTGCTTTGTCATTGCCATGTTGCCGTCCTTTTTTTGTTGGAGTGTTGTTTGTGCTGTATCTCAGCGCCTCTACCAAAACCATATAGGGTGGTAGCCTCTTCTTGATATAGGGGGGGATGTCAGAGACCTCTTCTTTGACGTTTCGTAATATGGGGGGGGTATCGTGGTCGCCCCAAAAGGCCGCCAAAACAAGGCCAAGGAGGGCAAAATAAGGCGAGGCCAATGCAAAGCAAGGCAAGGACAAATAAAGCCTATGCAAAGCAAGGCAAGGGGGTGTTTTTTGGGGAGGCGCCCTTAAGGGGTGTATAGGGGAGTTGAACTAAAAAAGTATAAGCCCCAGGGGGGAATCCAAATTCCTATTGGGAGTGGGGACTTTATTGAGGGAGGGGGGGGGCAAAAACAGAATGTAAAGTTTGTCCTAAAAATTTGAAATTAACTAACTACTTGAACACTCGATTCCGAAAAAAATCTGATATAGGGGGGGGGCTGAAAAATTTTTTAGGGGGGGGGGGCGCCTGATTCGGCTATCTTCAGGGTTTCCGCCTATCTAGGTTGCCCCTGTGGAGCGAAATTGGCTCTATGCCCTTTAAAATTGCGAGGTGTGGCTAAAGTCAAGCTCTTCTTTGGGGCAAACTTTAATTAAGTTTTAACTGTTAAGAAAGCCAAAAACTTTTGGCTGTTTCAAGGATATACTTTATGGCTGACAACAAAAAAGAGTTGGAACGGAACGAACTCCACCGTGCGATTTGGGCGCTTGCCGATGAAATGCGTGGGGCGGTTGATGGCTGGGATTTCAAGCAGTATGTGCTTGGGATGCTCTTCTACCGTTACATCTCCGAGAATATAACCAACTACATCAATGCCACGGAAGCCAAGGGCTTTGACTATGCGAAGCTTTCCGACAAGGAAGCGAAGCAAGCCAAGGATGATTTGGTGAAAGAAAAGGGTTTCTTTATCTTGCCGAGTCAACTATTCTGCAATGTTTTGGACAAGGCGGACAAGGACGAGAACCTGAACGAAACCTTGGAAAGTGTCTTCAAGGGGATTGAAGCTTCTGCGAAGGGAACACCCTCTGAACCTGACCTTGACGGATTGTTTGATGACTTTGATGTGAACTCCACCAAGTTGGGCAAGACGGTTGCTGACAAGTGCAAGATGCTCCGTAAACTGATGCACGGCATAGCTGATATGAAGTTGGGCGATTACAAGGACAATACGATTGATGCCTTTGGTGATGCCTACGAATATTTGATGGCCATGTATGCGAGTAATGCGGGCAAGAGCGGTGGCGAGTTCTTCACTCCTCAAGAAGTATCTGAACTGTTGGTTCGCATTATCACCATCGGTAAGAAGTATTTGAACAAGGCTTATGACCCCGCTGTGGGTTCCGCTTCATTGCTGTTGAAGTTCCGTAAGGTGCTTGGTAAGGACGGTGTGCGTAAGGGTTTCTTCGGCCAAGAGAAGAACTTGACCACCTACAACCTTGCAAGAATCAATATGTTCCTGCATGATGTGAACTACAACAAGTTCAGCATTGCTCATGGAGATACCCTTACTGACCCGCAGCATTGGGACGATGAACCGTTTGACGGAATCGTGTCAAATCCTCCGTATTCAATCAAGTGGGACGGGGATGACAACCCGCTGTTAATCAATGACCCACGATTTGCCCCAGCTGGTGTTCTTGCTCCGAAATCCAAGGCGGACTTGGCTTTTGTGATGCACATTCTTTCGTGGCTTTCTACGGACGGAACGGCTGCAGTGGTGTGTTTCCCTGGCATTATGTATCGTGGTGGTTCGGAAAAGAAGATTAGGCAATACCTCGTAGATAACAACTATGTGGATGCCATCATTCAGATGCCTGACAATTTGTTCTTCGGCACGAGCATAGCCACTTGCATTATGGTCTTGAAGAAATCCAAGAAGGATAACAAGATTCTGTTTGTAGATGCAAGCAAGGAATGTGTCAAGGTTACGAACGCCAACAAGCTCTCGGACGAGAATATCGAGAATATCATCAATCGCTTGGTGGAACGCAAGAACAAGAAATACGAAGCGAAGCTGGTCTCCATTGACGAAGTTGCCGAACAGGACTTCAATCTTTCTGTTTCGACCTATGTGGAGCAGAAGGACACCCGTGAAAAGGTCGATATTGACCAGCTCAACAAAGACATCGAAGATATTGTCAAGCGGGAAAACGAATTGCGTAAGGCTATTGACAAAATCATCGCCGACTTGAGGAGGTAAAAATGGTAAAAAACTTCATCTACATTTTTACAAATCCGTCATTTTCCAAATATGTCAAGATTGGAAGTGCGACAGACCCACAAAAAAGGCTCAATGACGCCAATTCCTCCACTTGGACTCCTAAGGCGTTTCGTCTTTATGGGACTTATGAGACTGCAGGCGAAAATGCCGACAAAATACTGCATAAGCTCATTGAAAGACTTGACGATGAATTGCGTGTTTCCGATGTGGTAAAAGGGCACGAACGCAAAAGAGAGTTTTTTGAAATGTCGCCTGAAAAGGCCTGGGCTATTCTCGAAGACATTGCAACTATTAGTGGAACAGAAAAGCGTCTTTGGAAAAACGAAAAGTGGACTACTGATGAAATGATAGAGGATGCCTCATCAACATCTAACGATGACAAGACTGTTTCCAAAGCAAGTAAGCGGTTTGATTTTGAGAAATGCGGCATTCCTCTCGGAAGCACTCTTAAATTCAAATATGATGATACAATCCAGGTCAAAACCCTTGCTGATGGTAATGTTGAATATAAAGGAGAAAAGATTTCTCTTAGCAAGTTAAGCGAAAATCTAATGGTAGAACGAACTGGTAAAAGGTGGAAGGGGTATCAAGGCCCTGCTTATTTCACTTTTGATGGTAAGCTACTAAAGGATATTAAGGCTGACTATATGGCCGCACAGCGGCAAACAGCGAACGAGGCAGATGATGAGCAAAATTGATGAGATGATAAAGAAACTCTGCCCCAATGGTGTAGAAGTCAAGACTCTTGGAGAACTGGGTGATTTTTACGGTGGGCTTACAGGTAAATCGAAAGAAGATTTCAAAGATGGAAATGCAAAATTCATCACCTATATGAATGTGTATTCCAATCTTAAACTAAACTTAGATACTGATGAAAAGGTGAAAATTTCGGATGGAGAAAAGCAACACACAATAGAATACGGAGATGTTCTATTTACTGGTTCATCCGAAACGCCTGATGAATGTGGGATGTCTTCTGTTCTATGCGATAAAACAAATGAAAAGCTTTACCTTAACAGTTTCTCGTTTGGCTTCCGATTTTTTGATAAAGAGCTTTTTGAACCTGAATTTACAAAATACCTTTTCCGTTCGAATGAACTTCGCAAGCAACTTATAAAGACTGCTAGCGGTGTAACAAGATTTAATGTTTCAAAAGAACGAATGAAAAAGGTGCAAATTCCTATTCCTCCACTTGAAATTCAAAGAGAAATAGCGAATATATTAGATAAGTTTACAGAGCTTACAGCAGAGCTTACAGCAGAGCTTACAGCAGAGCTTACAGCACGTAAGAAGCAGTATGAGTATTACCGAGACCAGTTGCTGTCCTTCAATAATGTTAGGGGGGGGCTAACTTTTGCGAACCCCGAATCTGTAAGGTGGATGACCTTGGGCGAGATTGCTACAGACATATATCGTGGCTCTGGAATAACAAGAGAGCAAGTCACTACAAGCGGTATTCCTTGTGTGAGGTATGGAGAAATCTATACATCTTATGGAATACATTTTGACAAATGTATCTCCCATACGAATCTTGCTAATATCGCAAGTCCAAAATACTTTGAACATGGGGATATTCTGTTTGCCATTACGGGCGAAAGCATTGAAGACATTGCAAAATCGACAGCCTATGTCGGGAACGAGAAATGTCTAGCGGGTGGCGATATTGTTGTATTGAAGCACAAGCAGAATCCAAAATACCTTTCCTATGCTTTGTCCACTACTGACGCAATCAAACAGAAGGGCAAAGGTAAGGTAAAAAGCAAAGTTGTGCATTCAAGTGTTCCAGCAATTTCTGAATTGAAAATCCCCGTTCCGCCTATTGAAATCCAAAACCGCATTGTCAAGGTGCTAGACAACTTTGATTCCATTTGTTCTGACCTTCAAATTGGCTTGCCAGCGGAGATTGATGCCCGAAAAAAGCAATACGAATACTACCGTGATTTGTTGTTGAGTTTCGAGCCGATTGGCACGGTTCTTGCTAAGCAAGCAAGCAAGCAAGCAAGCAAGCAAGCAATAATTAGTCTCTATCAGTATATTTATGGTTATGTAGAAGTTATGCTAGGTGAAGTGGCAACAATAAGTCGTGGCGGAAATTTTCAGAAGAAGGACTTTGCCGAAAGCGGAGTCCCCTGCATCCATTATGGGCAGATTTATACACGCTACGGACTGTATGCCGACAAGACCATATCCAGCATTAGCAACGAAGTCGCTCAGAAACAGAAGTTCGCACAGCCAAACGACATCGTAATGGCTGTAACGAGTGAAAATGTGGAAGATGTCTGTAAGTGTGTTGCCTGGGTAGGCAATGAACCTATAGCGGTAAGTGGACACTCTGCCATCATCCATCATAATCAAAACGCAAAGTTCTTGACCTATTACTTCCATACATCAATGTTCTTTGAACAAAAACGAAAGCTCGCCCATGGAACAAAGGTGATAGAAGTGACTCCAGACAAGTTGAGTGACATCAAAATCCCGCTCCCATCCCTTGCCGAACAAGAGCGGATTGTGGCTGTCCTAGACAAGTTTGACGCATTGGTGAACGATTTGAGCGAAGGTCTGCCAGCCGAAATAGAAGCCCGCAAAAGGCAATACGAATATTACCGAGACAAACTGCTATCTTTTAAGAAGATAGCGTAGTTAAAGGGAAAAGGTTTATGATTTACTCTACGATAGCCGAAAGCAACGAAGCGACCGTGGTTGCGGAATACACCCCGACCAAGTCCAAGTCTTCTGCGTACCAGAGCGAAGCCGACTTGGAGAAAGAGTTTATCCGCTTGCTTTCTAATCAGGGCTACGAGTACATCCAAATCCATTCCCAAGACGATTTAATCGCCAATCTTCGCACACAGATAGAAAAGCTGAATGCCTTTAAGTTCTCTGATAATGAATGGGAACGGTTCTTCAATGAGTTCCTTGCCAACAAAAACGATGGTATTGTAGAAAAGACTCGGACAATCCAAGAAGACTATGTCAAGACCCTTATAACGGACAAAAAGAAGTCCAAGAACATAAAGCTGATTGACAAGGACAACATCCACAATAACTCCCTCCAAGTTCTCAATCAGTATGAAGAGGAAGAGGGTTCACACAAGACGAGATACGATGTCACCATTCTTGTCAATGGCTTGCCGTTAGTTCATGTGGAGCTGAAAAGGCGTGGTGTCGCCATCCGTGAAGCCTTCAACCAAATCAACCGCTATCAAAGGGATAGCTTTTGGGCGGGGTGCGGACTGTTCCAGTATGTCCAAATCTTTGTTATCAGCAACGGGACGCATACCAAGTATTATTCCAATACCACCCGTAATGCCCATATCAAGGAACTGGGCTCTAGCAAGAGCGGCAAACTCAAAACGAGCAACAGCTTCGAATTTACGAGTTTTTGGGCGGATGCCAACAACAAGAACATCTTTGACTTGGTTGACTTTACCAAGACCTTCTTTGCCAAGCACACCATACTGAACATCCTTACCAAGTATTGCGTGTTCACATCGGAAGAACTGCTCTTGGTGATGCGCCCATACCAAATCACTGCTACCGAGAAAATCTTAAACCGCATCGTCATTGCCAATAACTACAAGAAGATGGGCACTGTGGGTGCGGGCGGTTATATTTGGCACACAACGGGTTCGGGTAAAACGCTGACCTCGTTCAAAACCGCTGTATTGGCGAGTAAGCTGGATTATGTGGACAAGGTGCTATTCGTGGTTGACCGCCAAGACCTTGACTACCAAACGATGAAGGAATATGACCGCTTCGAGAAGGGGGCGGCAAACGGCAACAAGTCCACAAAGATTCTTCAAGACCAGCTGGAAAATAAGACCGCAAAGGGCGCCTTCAAGGACTACCGCATTATCGTCACCACTATCCAAAAGCTCGGCTGTTTCATTACCAAGAACAAGACCCACGAAATTTACAACAAGCACATCGTTTTTGTGTTTGACGAGTGTCACCGCAGCCACTTTGGGGAACTGCACCAAAAGATAACCAAGGCTTTCAAGAACTACCACTTGTTCGGCTTTACGGGGACTCCCATATTCCCGCAGAACGCAGGGAGCAGCAAGAATCCGCTGCTGAAGACTACCGAGCAAGCCTTTGGCGATAGATTGCACCATTACACGATAGTCAACGCCATCAAGGATGGAAATGTCCTTCCGTTCCGCATTGATTACATCAATACCGTCAAGAAAAAGAACGGTGTGGCGGACAAGAAAGTTTCTGCCATTGATACTGAAGAAGCCCTTGGCGACCCGAAGAGAATCGCAGAGGTGGTCAAGTATGTGTTGGAACACTTTGACCAAAAGACCAAGCGGAATGCCTACTATCAGTTGGCGGACAAACGGCTTGCGGGCTTCAATTCCATCTTTGCCACATCGTCTATTCCGATGGCAAAGAAGTATTACTACGAGTTCAAGAAGCAAATTGAGGAAAAGCCGTTCCCCCTGAAGATTGCGACCATATTCAGCTTTGCTCAGAACGAAGAGGAAAATGGCGGTATTCTGACCGAAGAAGACTTTGAAACAGGCGCCTTGGATGCAACATCCCGTGACTTCTTGGACAAGGCGATAGCCGATTACAACAAGATGTTCAAAACCAACTTTGATACATCGGGCGACAAGTTCTTGAACTACTACAAGGATATTTCGCTCCGCATGAAGAAGCGGGAGATTGACTTGCTGATAGTGGTCAATATGTTCCTCACTGGTTTTGACGCAACCACCCTGAATACCTTATGGGTGGACAAGAACCTTAAACAACACGGACTGTTGCAAGCCTATTCACGCACCAACCGTATTCTTAATTCGGTCAAAACCTTCGGCAATATCGTCTGTTTCCGCTCTTTACAGCAAGAGACGGATGATGCCATCGCCTTATTTGGCGACAAGGATGCGGGTGGAATCGTTATTCTTCGCACATTTGAAGAATACTACAACGGTTTCAAGGATGAAAAGGGCAAGAAACAACCAGGCTACCAGCAGCTCTTGGATGAATTGCAGACCCTTTATCCATTGGGCGAGGAAATCATAGGCGAGAAGAAAAAGAAGGACTTTGTAGCCCTGTTTGGTGCGATTCTACGGCTTCGTAACATCTTGACATCCTTTGACCAGTTCAAGGACGATGAAATCGCTGAAAGGGATTTACAGGACTATCAGTCCATGTATATTGACATCCACGATGAACTGAAAGGTCATAGGGATGGAACAAAGGAATCCATCAAGGATGATGTAGAGTTTGAACTGGAACTTATCAAGCAAGTTGACATCACCATTGATTACATTCTCGCCTTGGTTGCCCAATACCACGATGGTCATTGCAAAGACAAGACCATTCTCACGAAGATTACCAAGGCGGTCAACAGTAGCTTGGAACTCCGAAGCAAGAAGGACTTGATTGAAGCCTTTGTCGCACGGGTCAATACCAAGACCGATGTGGATAAGGATTGGAAAAAGTTTGTTTCGGAAGAACGGGAAAAGGACTTGGTAGAAATCATTTCCGAAGAACGGCTCAAGGAACCCGAAACAAGGGCTTTTGTCGCCAATGCTTTCCACGATGGCGAATTGGACGAGAACGGCACGGAAATAGCCAACATACTCCCTCCGATGTCTCGGTTTGGCGGTGGCAACCGCTCTGAAAAGAAAGCCTCGGTCATTGAAAAGTTGCAGCACTTCTTTGAAAAGTATTTCGGTTTGGGCGATTTTGAAGAAACCGAAACGGTCGATTCTGACAATGTAGATAGGGCAAGGAACATTTACAAGTTGCCGCAAGCAGAGAACCCAACCAAATACGGTATGGTTGCCGAAAAGCCTGTTCCTTATTCTTCCAAGAAAGATAAGTAAGAGTTCATAAAAAGATTCACCCTATAAACTAAAAGTGAAATATGGGTGGAGCGATTATGGACTTTGAAAGTATAACGATTGAGTATGAGTTGGACGTTTGCATGCGCATGCTTCGTCTTCAAAAGATGTTAGAGCAAAATGGGGTAGTAAGCGTCTTGGATACAAAGAAAGCTCTTATAACGGTTTACGTTGAAGAGAAGGACAAGGAAATAGACAACCCGTCTTTTTATATCCTTTATGGCTATAATGATATTGGGCTTCCATTCCTTGATATTAAGGCGCTCAATCTAGTTCAAATGTGGGAGGCGTTGCATCTTCTATGGCGAGAATCAACGCTTGATTTTAAAGCGAAGATGATTAAACACATCATTGATGATGTCCGAATAGAGACTGTTACTTAATCGCTCATACACAAAAAAGGGGGTGGGTCTTTTCGACCCATCCCTTTTAGAGATTACCCTATATCAGGTTTAAAGTTTTCAGATAGCCCTCGGTGATTGATATGCCGCTGTGGTTTAGTAATTGTTTCAGGATATATATGTCCCCTTTATGGGAGTTTTCGAAGTCACCACGATACTGTGATACTGCAAAAAAATGTCTGAAATCGTGGCATGAGTATTTGTTTGCGATTGAACCCGCTTTGAACAGTTTTCCTAGCCAGTACGAAACCTGCGTCTTGATTTGGGGCGCCGTCATCCCATAGAAAGGCTTCTTTTTCCCTTGAAAGACCGTAAGGAACTTTGCTAGGGGAAGGAGTGTTTCTTTTTCATCGAAATGGCCGTTGTATGGTTTTCCCTTAGAAAAGGCGGTAAAGGAACTGTTATAGTCGATGGTCAATGTAGGCAAGGCGCCTACACGAATGCCTCTATATGCCATTATTGCTATAGCAGCCCTCAATGGCTTTGGGATTTCCTTAGAGGAGAGGATTGTTGCGACTTCTTCCTTGGAGGGAACAGACAGTTCTCTTTGAGCCTTCAATCTCGGGGTTGCCCGAGTTCCTCGAAAAGGATTCCCAAATTCGTTGTTGCTGATGCGCTGAACGAATGCGTAGAAAGCACTCAAACAGCTTGAATCCCTACGAATGGAGGCAGACGCTCTTGCTGGGGCCGATGTGTTAAGGGAATCCTTTATCAAGGGCTTAGTCAGAAAGTCGCTTTGAATCAGTTTGTCAGCGTCCAGCGTGCTTACTTCCGCAAAGGACTTGCCTTGGAAGGACAGATACATTTCGAGGCGCCTTAAAGCCAGGGAGTATGCTTCTTTGGTATGGCTGGATTTCGTATTGTTCAGAAACGTGGCCTTAATGTCTTCGTAATTGAACTTTGCGATTTTGGCCTTGTATTGTAGGCTTCGTTTGTATTCGTCAGCGGCGGCAATCTTAAGGATTTGGTTTCTAGCTTCCTCGGACAGATTGTCAAAGGACGGCATGCTGTTAAGAATCTCGATGGCCTTGGCCTCGGTGATGGAGGGGAGGTTCGGAATAATGGGCTGGATTGCCTGGGAGAACGAGTTCATAGTTTTGCCCCTTTTTCGTGTATGTCAGAAGAGAATGTTATGACAGGTTTCGTTTTTACTAAATATACATTTGAGCAGATGTCAAAAGGTGACATTTTGGGGCCGACCTAAAATGGAGGTCGGGGGGCGCCTACATGAATGTGAACTGACCGTGTAAAAACTTTTTAAGATGACAACAGCGGTTGCAAAACCTATCTATGTAAACGGCTGATTTGTCACCATTTTTGTCACCACTGATTTCGATGGCCCGTTTGAACTGGTTCAAAACCGCTTTTTTGAAACAAAAACGCCCTTCGAATGAAGGGCGCTGTTTGAGTGGACGGTACTGGATTTGAACCAGTGACCTCTGCCGTGTGAAAGCAGCGCTCTAAACCAACTGAGCTAACCGTCCGAGGTGGGTGCAAATATATAAAAGTTTGTTTCGGGTGTCAAGGGATACGTGGTTAATAGTCATTAGTTGTTAGTCATTAGTAGAAGCAAGGCCCTGATGGCGCAGATCTAATAACTATTGACCAATGACCAGTGACCAACTACAGGTACTTGTCCTCGGCGGCGCGGAGGATGGTCAGGAACTCTGCCGGGGTCTTGGCGGCGATGAGGTCCTTGCGCACGTTGCCGTCGGCCAGGAGGCGGCTCACGGAAGAGAGCGCCTTGAGGTGCGGGCCCACGGTGTTGCCCGGGCTCACGATGAGGATAAGCAGGTAGACCGGCTCCCCGTCGAACGACTGGAAGTCGAGCCCCTTCTCGATAGTGGCGGCCACCATGCACATGCGGTCCACGTAGTCGATCTTTGCGTGGGGGACGGCAAGCCCGCAACCGATACCGGTGGAACGGCTTTGCTCGCGGTTCCATACGGCTTCGAAAATCTCGTCCCGGTGCTCGAGCTTGTACGCGTTGCACAGGGTGTCAACCAGTTCGTTCAGGACAGCTTCCTTGGTCGTACTCGCGGAGTTGATCAAGATGCAGTTGTCGACGAATCTTTCAGAAAGTCGCATGTTTCTATTCCTCTATTCTATTCCACCAACATTTTAGCAAAATAAGGCCGGGTTTTGTATAGATGTATAGTTAAAATAAGATTTTGACTGCAAAAAGTGCGTTTTTTTAAGAAAAACTACAATTTTGCGAAGGAATTCAGCACGTCGGCGGGGGTGGTGAGGTCGGGGAGCTCGCGGAGGGCGCGGGCCATTTTCAGCACGTCCACCTGGCCGGGGGCCTGCGCCTGCCCGATAGACCCGTAGGTGAGGTTCGCCCCTTCCTTGAGCGACCACACGCGGCTTGCCATGCCCGTTTCGCCCATCCCGAAGGCGGCGAACAGCTCGAAGTTCTGCGAGTGGATGCGCGCGAACTTGTACAGGCGCTCGCAGTCGGTTTCGCCGTTGCTCATGGCCGCAATCTTGAGGCCGTCGGCCTTCACGCGCATGCAGTCGCGGGCGAAGTCGTCCAGTTCCTGCTGGCTCGGGATGCGCAAAAAATTGTGCTGCGATATGAGAACCTTTGTCTTGCGCAGGTCGGCGAGATTCTTGAGGTTCTTGAAGTCGTACAGGCAGTCCTGCTCCAGGTCGAGCCACTCCGGCACGTCGCCCTCGGCGAGAATCTTCGACCAGAGCGGGATGCGCGAGTACGCGTCACGGTCGGGGAACCTGCCGCCGTCCCGTTCCAGGCGGATGGTGCCTACCTGCATGGCGTGCGGGGCGATTTTCCTCACTCGCTTCGAAAGCGCGGGCCATTCCTTTTCGGGGAAGAAATCGTAGCGGATTTCGAGCGCGTTGCATGCCCCGATGTCGATGGACACGGGGTGTGTCGCGTCCGCCTCTATTGCGGAGAGGACTTCGGGGCCGACAAGGCCGACCAGGAATTTTTCGTTGCTCGCGGGCATGCGTTAAATATAGGAATTTTGCTTGCTGCAAAAAATGGGGGCGACCCCCGCGACCATTCTCGTCATCCCCGCGCTGAAAGCGTCATCCCCGCGAAGGCGGGGATCTTTGTAGCCCTCTTCTCGTCATCCTCGCGTAGGCGGGCGGACAGCACTTAGCACTTTAGTGCTTAGTGCGCGTGGCCACCACGGTGGGGATCTTTTTGTGTAAACAAAATTTTCACGCCCCGTTTGGCTCATTTTCGCTGCGAAACCGTTTTATAGTATAGATAGGGGAGTCTCTATCCGCCATCGCGGGGGCGTTCCCGCTATAAACGGAATAAAATGACAAGAGAGGAATTCGCAATCTTTCTCAAGAAACTCAAGACCGCAAACGACAACGGTCAGGACATTGACGCCATCGTCAAGGAACATGAGCATCGGAACGTCTATTTCTACAACGACGGGTGCATTAAGAAGATTCTCGCGAGCGAGAAGAACCTGGCGCTCACTACCGACCTCATCAACGCGGCGCTGAATCTCGTGGGTTCGGACCGCATCGAAAATCCGCAGCTCGTGAACCCGTACGTTCCCGGCGAACTGGGATGCCGCAGCGTCGAGCCCGACATGCTCCTGATCAACGACCGCGGCAACGGCGTGCCCCGCGACCGCATCTCCATCGATGTCCAGCACGAGAACAACGATTCGCTGTACAGCGATCGCCTGGTCCTCTACGTGGCGCGCCTTACGGGCAGCATGGAAAAGCCTGGCGACTTCACCCCGCTCGAAAACCTGCACGTGGTGAGCTTCCAGTTCTTTGACGCCTTCAAGGGCTCGCCGAACTACCTCCACACGGTGCAGTTGCGCAATCAGGAACAGCGCGTTTATTTCGAACGGCAGACCGTGACACTCGTCGAGGTGAACAAGTTCCTGAAGCACACAGAACAGTTCGCTGGCGACCGCAGCCGCATCGCCCAGTGGCTTCGTGCCATCGACACCCTCAATCGCGAGACTGATTTCAGCGAATTCGCGAGTGACCCCGTGTTCCGGGTATTGCAAAACGAGGTGAAATTGTGTAATTTTAGTGCAAGGTATATGCTCAGTAACATGATGAAGGACATCGACAAGTCGTACTGGGAGTACGGCGCAGCCCGGAAAGCGAAGAAGGAAATCGCAAAGAAAATGCTTGCGAAGAATAAGCCTATTGATGAAATTGCTGATCTTACGGACCTCCCCCAGTCAACCGTCCTTGAACTCAAGAAGGAAATCGATTCGCCGGATACATGACCCGCGACTCTTCTCGTCATCCCCGCGTAGGCGAGGATCTTTGTTTTCTCCCTCGTCACCCTCGCGTAGGCGAGGGTCTTTTTTCGTAAAGAAATTTTTTTAGCCTCTTTTGGCTCATTTTGGCCGCGAAATCGTTTTATAGTATAGATAGGGGAGTCCCTGTCCGCCATCGCGGGGGCGTTCCCGCAGAAAAGGAATGTAAAATGGATCGGAATGATTTTCCACAAGAAAATGTTGCGTTCTTCGTGAAATATAATTATATTGTAATTATATCCAGGAGTTCTATATGCAGATAGAATTCATCTGGGATGAAAGGAAAAATGCCGCAAACCAAAGGAAACATGACATTTCTTTTGAAGAAGCCAAGACATGTTTTGAAGATGAACATGCCAGGGTGTTTTTTGACGCAGAACATTCGGCACAAGAAGATCGGTCTATTCTTATTGGTTTGTCGGCAAACTTAAGAACGCTAGTTGTTGTTTTTACTGAGCGCAGTGGCATTGATGCTGAACATATCGTCCATCGTATAATTAGCGCCCGCAAAGCTACGAAGAAGGAATTTCAATACTATTGGAACGAACGGAAAGGAGACGAATTATGAAAAAGGAATACGACTTCACGAAGATGAAGGCTGTGAAGAACCCCTATGCGAAAATTCTCAAGAAGCAGATTACGATTAGACTTAACTCGTCTGCAATCGATTACTTCAAGAATATGGCAAAGGAATTGGGAATCCCGTACCAGGTTCTGATAGACTCATACTTGACGGATTGTGCTATTTCGAAGCGTCGGTTGAACCTGAAGTGGCAATAAAGTTGTCATCCCCGCGAAGGCGGGGATCTCCCTCCAAATGACAAAATCGCGATAGCAGGGCTTTTTGCCCAAAAACCCTATTTCTGCAATTTTTGTCAAAATTCTTGACTAATTTAACATCTAATATCATATTAGTCGAGAAAACTTGGGCCGGGCAGGCTGTCGGATGGCCGAAAAGCAGTCACGAGCCACGGATTCTCGATTTTACACTGCGGAAACAAGGGACTCCCGGGACGTTTATATTCAGCCCTTTACATACCGTTGCTTGCTGCTCTTTGGTTTTTCGGGGAGGGTCAGCTTCAGCGCGCCGCTTTCCAACAGCGGCTGGACAATGTGGCTCATGGTATAGAACTGTGACATTCCTGTAAAGCCCTGCAACTCTGCCCGGCTTCTTGGTACGGAACAGAAGGCCAGAATGTCGGCGGGCTTGCCGGAATATTCGGGCTGGTTCACCGAGTTATATAGTGTTGCGTAGAATTCTCCGTGACGAACGGAAAACTCGGCTGGAGGCAATCCCGCCTCTTGCATTTCCTTTTGTATGGTCGGGATGCCTGAGTAGCGGTTCTCGGTAATTTTTAGAATCTCGAGGATGTTTGCTAATACTGCGTTCCTTGTGTCCGGCCTGATTTTGCCAAGATTGCTTAGCGTGGTTTTCCCGTACAATCCTCCGCTGTTTATGACTTGTAGCCGGTTGTCGTACATTTCAATTCGAACGGGGGTGTTTTCGGAATAGACGCTATAATCGCGATGAACCAGCGCGTTCAGGACAACCTCGCGTACTGCGATAGACGGATATTCTTCTTTGTCTGTGCGTTTCCCGTTTTTGTCAATGACCGTCTTGTGACGGCTGTTCTTTTGGACGAACGAAATTGCATCTTCTAGCATTTGCGGGATGGTCCCGGTCAGCCTGGCGTTGTCGATAAACCTTTCGCCGGTCGCACCGAGGTCGCCCATTTCGTTGCCGGGAACCCGCACTGCGGTGATGCAGAGCTGGGGCAAAAAACCTTGCGGGTATTTTGAAAACGAAAGAATTCCTGCTACCGTGGGTGCACCGGAATGAATTACTCCCATTAGTTCCAAGATTTCTTCGCTGCTGACATTTTCGGAAAGATTCTTGCGCTCCCTCTTGCATAGCCGAACATAGTTTTCGACATCGGCCTTGTTTAGGGTGTCAAGAGGCGCTTCGGTAATGGCTCGGGCATCGTCGCGGATGTGTCTGCGAAACGCCTCGTAGCTGTACACTTCGTATTCGCTCATTGGCTCATCCGAATCGCCGACACGGACAAAGGAGCCTTTTGTCCGTCCCATGCCTTTGTAGAAGACAGGCCGGTGGAAAACCTCTACGCCAGGGATTTCTGCAGATACGATCTTTTTTTGGCCGATTGAACAAATTGTAAAAAGGGGGCGCACGCATGGCTCCATCTCTTTACTTTGTTCGTTAATCTTCTTTTGAATGTCTTGGGCGTCGTAGACGCCAACGATTTTGTAATCCTGCTTTTCGTCAATGCCGAAGATGATTGTGCCTCCTTCGTCTTGATTCGAAAAAGACGACAGTGTGTCGTATAAACGCTTGGGGCAACCCTCGTGAGCAGCTTTCAGCTCGATGTGCTGGGACTCGCACTTGTTTGACAGAATTTGCTTGACAAGGCTTTTTAGGTCTTTTTCTTGCATATAATGTTTCGCCGGTTGTTGGTATTCTTGTGGTAATATATAAAGTTTGCCAACAAAAGGCAATAGTTTGCCAAGTTGTTGTTTGATTTTGCCAACTGTTTCGCGAAATTAACCAACTATTTGGCTAAATTTGCCAACTATTTGGTAAAATTTGCCAACCATCATTGTCATCCCCGCGAAGGCGGGGATCTCCCTTCTAAATGACAAAACCGTGACAAAAGGGGTGTGATATATTCCACATTGGAATAAAAAAATTCGGCGGAAGTCCCCTTTTTTGCGAAAAAAATCTATAATTGTAAGCATCCGAAGCACCCCTAAAACGGCGATTTTGGTCGAAAAAAGCAATTTTTGCGTCTGCTCCAGGTTGTTATGACACAAAAATGACAAAAGTTTGACAAAACTATTGCTTTTCCGAAAAAAATTGTGTATATTAGGGAAGTAAACGAGTCGAACGCTCAATTCCGGGCCAGGACTCAAACAAGTGTGTCACAAACAACAAGGAGTACACTATGAAGAAACAAGGTTTTACCCTCATTGAATTGATGGTCGTGATCGTGATCATGGGCATCCTCGCCGCCGTCGCAGTTCCCAAGCTGTTCGGCATGATCGCCAAGTCCAAGGCCTCTGAAATCGGCCCGGCCGCTGGAGAATACGTGAAGTTGCAGAACGCATACATTGCTGAAACTGGCGATCAGCTTGGCAACTGGTTCCTCATTGGTTATAAGGGCCCTGGTGACGTGACTACGCAAGGTTCTAAGACGACTGCAGAAGTCAGTGCGTCTACCAACTTCGTTTATACTGGTGACTTCGCTGGTTCCGTGGCTCTTTCTACAGGTGGTGTCGGTTGGAAGGCTGCAAACAAGGCCAAGTTGAATGATTGTACGGGTAATGGTACAACATACAACTGGCAGATTTCGGTGGCAGAAGGAAGCGCTGCGGGCGAAGCTACTTATACACCCTCTGTTCCTGGTGGTGCTGACTGCGAAGTTCTTACTCCGAGTTTCGCGTCTATCAAGTAAGGATACTTAAACAAATAAAGAAGATCCAGCTATGTTGCTGGATCTTTTTTGTATGAATCGAAAAACACCCGCCAGGGGTTCATTTTTGTCCGTCCAAAGGCATTTGTAAAGCCATTGTCCATACAAAAAAAAGAGACCTACGCCTTCGTAGGCCTCTCTTAATTATTTAACTGGCGATCGTTAGTTTGCGGCAATTGTTGCTGCGCCAGTTGCGTCGAGCTTCCCGAAGCTAGGAGTCAAGACATTGCAATCGGCAGTAGAAACTCTTGCCGTGTATGCTGCACCATTGCCATTCTCAATCTTTGCAATTTTCAGACCCCAAGAGTCTGTAGTCTTGCAATCGTTCAGGCCGGCCTTGGGCGTTGCTTTCCAAACAGCCTTGGCGGAACCCAAGGCTTCGGTGCCATTCGAAGGCGCGTTTTGCTCTTCATAGGTGAAGACATTGTTTGTGGTTTCCATCTTGTAACCGATGTACTGCCAAGAACCCCAAGTCGTGCCTGTTTCAGAAATAAACGCATCCTGCAACTTCACGTAGTATACGGGGAAATTGCCGAGTTACGGCTAATTTTTAAACTTTTTTGTTCATTTCTTTGACCGTTAGGCTCTTTCTGTAAAGCAGGCTTTTAACTATCTAAGCCTGTTTAAAGGTCTTGATTTTTTGCAAGATCATTATGGGGCTGAGCACTTGCTTTCTTTTGACGATGCCGTAGATGATTTGACCGCTGTTTGCCAGAGGAATGGAGGCCAAATACAATGATTTTGTATCATGGTTCAAATTGCGAGATTGAAAAAATTGATTTCACTATGTGCAAGCCGTATAAAGATTTCGGTCAATCCTTTTATTTGACGACGCTTTTAACGCAAGCTCGCGAAATGGCTCGTAAAGTCGCCGATCGATTTGGCGGCGGCCCCATCGTGAACGCGTTTGAGTTCGACGATTCGAACTTGTTGACACTGAAAGTCAAAAAGTTTGAACAGCCGAACCGTGAACGGGCTGAAGTCTCGAAAACTGAACAATCAATACGCTTTCAGATCTGAGAAAGCAATCGCCTTTTTGCAAAAGAGGCCGAGCGTATGACCGCGAAGCAGGAATTCCTTGTAGAAGGGATCGTCAGTGATATGGCCAAATGGCTTATGGAAGATCGCAATCTTTCTTTGCAGGTCGCCCTTGGCCTCATCTATAATTCGAGAACCTTCGAGCAACTACAAAATCCAGCAACGGGACTCTGTACAGAAAGTTCCGCCTACAATTACGACTTGTTGGATTCTGAATTGAAGAAGGGAAAAATTGTTCAGACGGAAATCTAGAGCATTATGTAAGTTTCCGTAAAAAACGCTTGCTGATTTACGATTTAGCAAATCGAATGTAAGTAAACACATTTTGTGTGGACTCCGACAAATACAACACATACTACGTGAAGTTGCAGGACGCTTTCGTTGTTGAGGCAAATGCCGTAGGCTCTTGGCAGAAGATTGGCTACACAATGCAGAATTCCAATAACTTCAATTATGCAGGAGCTTTCGCAGGTGCCCTCAATGGTTCTACGATGTTGGCAAGTATTTCTGCCGCAACTGAAGGATGGTCTGCTACGGCAACGGCCGCCAAAATGAACGATTGTCAGAACGGCGTCTGGAAGGTTTTGTTCAATAAGTCTTCTGATGCTACAAATCCTGTTACGTATTCCGCAACAGCTAATAGCGCTGCTTGCCAGATGTTGTCGACTAGTTTAGAGCAGCTCACTCGTGGCAATTACAGTGTTGCCACCGGTGGTTAATGCTAATACCAATAGGTTAAAATATAGGCATCCCTTTCGGGATGCCTTTTCTTATACGCTCAAAACAGAGCAACCTTTAAACCTGGCAATCTAATGATCAATGAAATGAGCGAATATTCGCGTTCCTATGCGTGTACTGGTTGCCTATGAGGTCATATTGTGTGCATCTATACTGGATGTGCTTTTTGTGTATTGCACATATGAAAACCGTGAAAGTTGTGTTCGACTTTCGGGGTTCACATCATTATAGGAACTTATTTTTGAACGAGGGACTGTAAGTGCGATACTAAAAAATGTCCCACCGGCTTAACTGGT
Organism: Fibrobacter sp. UWCM; assembly: GCF_900129735.1. NCBI lineage: Bacteria > Pseudomonadati > Fibrobacterota > Fibrobacteria > Fibrobacterales > Fibrobacteraceae > Fibrobacter > Fibrobacter sp. UWCM. Next base: position 57,969 of record NZ_FQWR01000021.1, read on the forward strand.
GGTTTTCGACTCGTGCATAAAAAAGAAAAGAGACCCTCCTATAAGGGGGTCTCTCTTCAGTTTTACGCGAACTTCTTACGGAGCGGAAGCAACACCAGTAGCATCGAGCTTTCCAAAGCCCGGAACGAGCACATCGCAATCTCCACCGGGACCGCCAGTGACATTAGCGGTGTATGCTGCACCATTGTTACCTGTACCGCCCTTAGCGATTTTAAGCTGCCAATATCCAGAAGCAGAAAGACAGTTGTTCAGATTTGCGTTCGGAACAGCTTTCCATACCGCTACTGCAGTTCCCAATTCAGCAGTGTTGTTGGTGTATCCATTACCCTTGGGGTCGGAGTACGTGAACACATTGTTCGTTGTATTCATCTGATAACCAATCATCGACCAGGAACCAAAATACTTGCTGGATTCGCTAACATATGCGTCCTGCAACTTCACGTATTCTCCTGCTTTGTTGGAACAAAATAATTCTAACTTTGTCCGCCGCTTTTTAAAGAACAAAATAACAATCAAACAAAGGATTACAATATGCTTTTTTGCGATGTCGCTATGCAATATCTGGAGAAGGAAAAATACAATCTAGCGCCGCTTTCGGTGCGGACATACTACTGGAATATCAAGAAGATAGAGGATTTTAGGCCGGAATTGAATTGCGAAGACTTGACTCCTGCGTTGGTTCAAGAATACAAGTTTCATTTGCAAAAATTGGGGAATAAGCCTGCAACGATAAACAAGGCACTTTCCGTATTTCGGATTTTTACTAACAAGATGGTTGCGGATGGCCTGATTGCAACAAACCCGTTTGACAAGGTGAAGATCGGTCGTGTTTATACGCGTCGGGGGTTCCTGACTATGCGCGAACTCAAGTCGCTCTACTTGAATTTCAATGACAAAAGGCAGTTCCTGACAGAGACTGAACAGGATGTAGTTCGAGTATTCCTTTTCAGTTGCTTTACCGGGCTCCGCTACAGCGACTTGAAGTCTCTTGATGCGGGAGAGATTTTTGACAGGAAAATCCGCAAGCAGATGCACAAGACCGGGGATCCGGTTTATGTGCCTATTCCTCTGCAGGCGAGGTTACTTTTGCCGGAAAATATGCCGTCGGGTAAGGTGTTTCGCGTTGTAGAAAACTCGCACTTCAACCGAACGCTTCGCAGGGCGTCGAAAAAGCTGGGGTATCTCAAGCATATCCATTGTCACCTTGCCCGCCACACCTTTGCAACGACTTGCATTTCGCTTGGAATCCCGTTGCCTGCGACAAGCAAATTGCTTGGTCACAGGAATCTGGAAACGACGCTAATTTATGCGAAATATGTCGATACGTTCCTTGACAAAGAAATGAAAAAGTTCAACAAACTGTGATCGGTGCTTTGCAGGTCAGTTCAGCACGATGAACGGAACCCACCGCTTGTAGAATTTCTCCTGGAATCCAACAGGGGATAAAATCGGGTTATGGTCGCCTTGGATTATGAATCGCGTTTCAGGGTGCCTGCGAGCTAAATTAGCAATCACGACGAAATCGTTGTGCAGTTTGGAACTGTACGCGGAGTCTATTGCATCTGCGTTGCTGTAGTATATGTCCGGAAATTCCGGCATTGGAAATTTAGTGTCTGCAGTGGTCCAGGCAATAAAATGTTTTTGTGTTGTGTCGGCTAGAATACTATCGATTCTCGCGATTATCTCGGTATCGCGAAGCTGTTTACCTTTGCTTGTAGTTTTCCCGTAAATAACCTCGCCAAAACCGATATTCCTGATGTACTTGTATCGGTAATGTTCTAGACTGTCGCCACCAAAGAGGAAAGTTGTCTGGAATCCGATATCGGCAAAAACTTTTGGCAAGAAAGTTGTATCACGATGCAATGTAACGGAATCGCGGGTGCAGGTTTGCATAAGGTCCTCTCGCTCGGCGGTGCGTGTGCGGCTGTACATGCGGTTGTGCGTGCCGACTGCGGTTGTGATGCCGTTGAATAAGTTTGTTTGTCTTTCAAAACGCTTTATATCGAGTGGCAACCCCCAACTTTCTACAAGGATTATCACGTTGTTGCGAGCCGTGTCAACATAATCCCGCGTAATGGTGACAGAGTCTGTGACTATGTATTTTGCCTTGTAGTCTTCGGCGATGCGTTTCCTCTGTACGGGCTTGGGGGCAATTCGTTCGAGGTAATCTATGGTCGGGAATTGGGCCAAGGGTTGTGCCGCGTAGCGATTGTTTGCTTCCAGGTGGAACATCAGTGCTACGAATAAAATAAAGCAGATTGCATTAAAACGGAAGGGCTTTATTTTCCAGACCATTGCGATGGCAAGGGCGCAAGTGGCGAACGGAAGAGTGCCATACCAACCAGTAGGCCACCCCTTTATGGCGAGTTGGTTTTGTAAGTCAATCCAAGCTATTGCCACAAGTGTGACGATGAGTGATATCAGAATTATTGTCATGCCCGTGTAGACGGGCATCTTTTTTCGATTTGCTAAAGAGAATCTTGCTAGTTTGTTTTTGATAAATACAATAAGCAATAGCAACGCAAAGTACTCATACCCGAACAATCCGCGGACAATGTCTTGCCCCTTTTCGAATGTAAGCAAGAACGGCACAATGGTAATCAGCGCACTTGCGATTAGCGGGTAAAGGAGGCGTTTCATTGTGCTGCCTCCTTAGCTGCGGAATCGGCTGGCTGTACAAGACGATATTTTAGGAATGTCATCTCGCCAATTTCTTTAAGGGTATCTATGGCGACGCTATCGTAATAATGCCTTTGCAAAAAGTCTACCAAGTGTGGCTCATTCAGTACGATTACGTTATCGTGGACAGCGTCTTTTATTGGATTGTCGATGCCAAAATCAGCTAAGGCTTCCGTAACCTCGGGTAAATGGGGTGTCCAGTAACCGAATGAGACTGTCCTGCGGTATTGCCCGATGGGCTCAGCCGAGTAGGGCGGATTGCGATGATGGCTAAACCGCATGAATGCGTTCATCGAGAGCAGAAACATCTTGTTGGGTTGATTGTCAATGTATTCAAAAACCTGCGTGTAGTCGGTGGTGTCTTCGATGGCGAGGGTGCGCATTTCGCCACTACTTGGGTCGCGAACAGTTTCGCCGGAAGTCGCGTAAGCAAAGACGTTGGCGACGGCGATAACGCCGATGACGCCTACAACGAGCTTGCGTGGCAGGTCGAATAAAAATCGGCCGAACAACGGAATGGCAAGTACCGCGGCATACAGCCAGAACCCGCTTTCTACGCGATACACAAGGCGGCCCATTGCCATGAGATATGCCAATAAAGCAAGAATCAGGGCCAACGAGCTCCACAGATAAAGGAACTTGCGGCGTTGCGTGCAATACACTATTATGCAGAACGCGAACCACACCCAGAACAGGGGCGAACGCAGGGAATGCGCCAACGCATTTAGCTGATCTCGGGGTGTCAATTCCTTAGGGTTGTTTGTTCGGTATGGGGGAATAAGATCGGAATATTGCTTGATACTGTCAACTGAGAATACTTCGGTATCGTACATAATCCACTCTGTAAGCATGTGCATGTCTTTTCCAGAAAGCCCCAGTTCTTCGGCATCTTCATACACTGCATTCTGGTTGTAATTCCCGTTATCGCCAAATGTTACGCGCGGTCCTTGAAATTTAACGAAGTCGGCATATTCGGGGGCCTGGTATATTTTCTGGTCCCAACTGTGCATGGCGAATGCTCCCGCGAACAAGATTGCTAGCCCTGCAATAACCCGCCACTTGACTTTCCAACAGTCCTTGAAAATGAACAGCATCCCGAGGCAGAAAAACGGCATCCCCATTAAAAAGGCTTGCCACCGCATCACCGAACCCCACAGCATTAGGATTATGCCGAGAACGAAAGGTGTGGTAGCGCGTTTTTCAACCACCCCATACGCGAACAGTAGCATCCCCGCAGCGCTCAGTATCGAGGCGCATTGCGTAAATTGCACCACCAAATAAAAGTCGCTCGCGAACAATGCCGTGAACAGCGTTGCGAGGATTGCTCCCCAGCGTTCCCCGCATCGTTGCAACAACACATATCCAATGACTGTAAACGAGAGAAAAACGGCGAACATCTCGCCAACGTAGTACCACCCGATTTCCGGGAAAAGGTGGTACAGCGGCAACAGCGCATAGCCGTAGATGGCGTTCACGAAAATCAAATGCGGATTGTAATCCGTGCCCAGAGCTCCGGTAAGCCTCGCCGCCATAAAGTAGTCATCAATCGCCCCGAACTTGAGGTCGCCGAAAATGAGGCACAACGCCAAGAAGAACAGGTTGATGGCTACGGAATAGGTTGTGGCTCGCTTAAAAGGCATGTCTAAAAGTTAAAAAACACAGCAAAATCATCAATAGAACATTGCCAAATACATCAACGAAAACGCGCCAAACGCATCAGTAATCATCTTTTAGCCCCAAAAAACAAAAACTCGCTCTTTTTTTAGTAGAAATCAGAAAAAACTCGCTCATTTTTTAGAAAAATGCATATTGTTGACGGTTTTCTTGCAAAAACGGAAGTTGACTACCTGTTTTGCGAGAAAATATGCAGCCTTGCGTACTAATGAAGTAATTGTGCAAATTAGGGGAACTCTGGTGGCCGTTGACTGTTGGACGACAAAAATTTATACTTGTTACGGATGTCTTTCAAAATCTTCATATCAAGTGTACAAAAGGAATTTGCCAAGGAGCGCAAGTGGCTTGCCGACTACGGGCAAAATGCCTTAAACAAAGGATTGCCTTCAAGAACGAATGACAGGGTAAATGATAGGGTAAATGATAGGGCAAATGAGGGTGTAAATGAGGAAGTAAATGAGGGTGTAACAAAGAACTTGTCGGACAAAGAACGACTTGTCTATGCCCTAATCAAGAAAAATCCAGACATAACAAATCGTGTTCTAATCTCAAAAACAAATTTTGCTCACGCCACCATTGAGCGAGCAGTAAAAAAGTTGAAGGAAAAGTCACTCATAGGACGAATTGGCTCTGACAAGACCGGTCATTGGAAGGTGAAACACTGAGATATGCCTCAAAATAAGAATATTCGCGTTTGCCAGGTGCTGCACGGGATTGTAGGCGGCGGTTCGGAACAGGTTGTTTTGAACTATTGTTCTCGCATGCGGGACATTCATTTTGATTTGCTGTACCAGTACGAACCGAATCCGCAGATTTTGGAACGCTTTAACGAGGCCGGAATCAACTGCATCCAGATTCCCGACAAAGTGCATCATCCGCTAAAGCATCTGTGGACGATGTTCAGAATCTTTAGAAAAGGCAAATACGATGTAGTCCATAGTCACCTGGACTGGTTCATGAACAGCTACGTGTGCTTTCTGGCGATGCTCGCCGGAATCAAAAAAAGAATAGCCCACCATCACCAAGCTTATACTGCTCAAGAACCCGTCGAAGGGCCGAAAATAAGGTTGGTGAGCCTGCCGAACCACCTTGTAAAGAATTTTCTTTGTTTTTTATTCCGCATCCCCTGCAAACTCTTTGCCACCCATTGGTTAGCCTGCGGCGAAGCTGCCGCCATCAATGGTTGGGGAAAAAGTGCCGTGAAAAAAGGCAAGGTGACGATTTTGCCCAATGCCATCGATCCGGAACGGTTCAAGTTTAGTGAATCGACTCGACATGAAATCCGTGAGCGATATGGAATCAATAAAGATGATTTTGTTGTGGGGCACGTAGGGCGGTTCTTCCCAGAAAAGAACCACAAGTTTATCATTGAACTGTTTTCGGAATATTCACGGCATCATAGTCACTGCAAATTGTTGCTGGTGGGAAATGGCCCATTACAAACTGAAATTCAGAATCTGGTAAAGCAAAAAGGTCTTGAAGATAAAGTCGTTTTCGCAGGATTGCAAAAAAAAGTGGTCGGATTTTATGGCGCAATGGATGTACTTCTATTGCCTTCTGTACGTGAAGCGTTCCCGATGACATTGGTGGAAGCTCAGTATAACGGATTGCCTTGCGTGGTGAGTGCCGCAGTGCCTAGGGAAACAGCGATAACAGACAATGTATTTCCATTGCCGATAGATGATGTTAAGCCTTGGTGTGAAAAACTAAGTTCGCTGAAAGTGGTTGTTGATCGCGAGAATCCGCAGATAAAAAACGAACGGTTTGATGTAAGAAAGTGCTATAAAATGCTAGAATCACTTTATCAGATTCCATAATTTCAAAATCAGTTTCTTTCCGAAAATTCGAATCAGTAAATTCGCAAAGCGCTGTTTTGGACCAATCCATGACGCCGCATAATGGTGAATCGTACGAGTGTTTTCTGTAATCTGGATGTTCCCAAATTCTGAGGGCTTGGGGCAGAAATATTCGGCAGGATAAAAACTTGCTCCCTCGAATTCAATAATGCCAGGAGTTTGCTGTAAGCCTTTTAAAAGTAGCATCTCAGAAAAGTGCTCGACAATTGTTTTCTTGTTTAGTTCGCCAGACGAGGTTTCAAATTGCATGCTGGCGTACAAGTCTAGCATTTCTTTTAACAAATGAAACTTTGGTTCGCTGGCGAATCCTAGACCCGGATTGCATGCAAAGAGGCTTTCGTTTTCTAGCCCAAAGAATGTACCTTTAGCTATGACGTCGTCCATCGGCTTGACAACTTCTACATCGGTGTCAAAATAGACTCCGCCATGCTCATATAGAATTTTAAATCGGGCGTAGTCACTGACAAAAGCGTATTTCTTGTGCTTGTAAGCCTGCGCTGTATAGGGAATACCATTTACGTCAAAGTTGCCTTCGTTCCACTCCTTGATTTCGTAATCGGGCAGAAACTCGCGCCAAGATGCGATACATTTCTTTGCAAGAGACGGCAGCTCTTTATGGCCAAACCAGCAGTAATGTATAATCCTGGGAATCATTTATTCCTCAATATCATGTAAGACTTTTTTAAACAAATCTAGCTGTCTTTCGGACGAATAATCCTTTTTGTATTTTTCCGCTATTTTCTCTAGTTGTTGTTCACTAGGGGGATTATTCAACACCTCATCAATTTTACATGCTAAAGCTTTGTAATCTTTTGCTGGTTCATAATAGTTTAACAAACCTTGAGTTGAATAAGGCAAGGCTTCGCAACGGCTGCAAATGACTGGAACTTTGCATAGTGCTGCCTCTATAGGAGTGTAACCGAAGCCCTCTCTAAGGGACGGCGTTACAAAAACTGATGCATTCTTATATAAATGCCAAAGGTTTTCTACGGGCAAATTTTGAAAAAGAATTATCCGATCACCAAGGTCATGCGAATTTATGTACGGAAGAATTTCTCTTTTCCAGTAGGGAGTTTCTTTCCCAACAATAACCAAGTGATGGGAATTTTTTTGTTTAATATTTTCAAAAGCCTTAACCAAGGTTAAAACATTCTTTTGAGGCAGAAGGGTGTTTACATATAACAGATATTTTTCAGGAATTGGTGATGGCCTGTTCCAAAACGTCTGTTTGGGAGCATTGACACTACAATAGATTACATGAATTTTAGGTCTGGGAACGTTGAAAAAGGTTTCCAGATCTTTACGTGTATATTCAGATATGGCTATAACTTTGGTTGCATTGTTAATTAGAAAATTGTAAAAACGAAAATTACGCCTGCGCTTAAAAAAGGATCCGTCTTTAATTGCCTTTAAATCATAAATAATTAAAATTTTTTTTGCGGAAGATTGAACTTTGGTGCTGCGATCTAAGTCGCTAGGAATAATTTCTACGCTGTGAGAAATTTTTGAGATTGCTTGTTTGTATACAAAACGGCCGTATACTTCGCCAAAGATGGGTAGCCGATAAAGGATATAATTTCTTTTAATGTTGTGAATTGTCAAATGGGGGTATTTCCCCTTAAAGAATTGCGACATAGAATAATCAACTAGCAATTCTAGTCCGCTCTCTGTGGCGAACATGTCGATTAAACGAAAAATATAACCAGGAACGCTCGCTAAGATATTCTTTTTGTTGATGCTAGATGCGTCTATGAGGAGTTTCATAGGTTGAAAAATATATATTTATTTGGTGATTGATTATAGATGACGGCGGAAAAGTATAAATATGCTTAATGTTATTTATGACGCAACTTTGCTTACCAATTTTTTTCATAAGGATGCTACGCGTAGCGGTATTTTTGTCGTCGCCTATAATATCCTGAGCGAGTTGCAAAAGAGAAATGATGTTCGATTGGCGCTTTACATTGATCCAGAAAAATCTGGAGAGGCCGTCAGAGTAAAAAAAAAATTGTTTCCTAATTTAGAGTTTGTTTTTGATTATTCAAGGAACAAAATTCTTTTAGCTGCAAATTTATGGCTATGGGAAATTCACTCAAAATTATTTGGTCATCTTTGGTTGAGAAAACCATTTGCGTTAGGAATTATTTTTACCCAATTGCTTTTGAGATTGATGATGCGTAACAACTACAACGCAAACTTATTAAACAACGTTGATGCTTATTTATCCCCTGCGTTTAAAGTTCCTGAACTAATAAGACTAAAAACTAATGCACAGTCTTATATCTTGCTATACGATGCGATTCCGTACAAACTTCCAATGTTCAATAATATTCCTTGGAAAAAGTATTTAGATGCAGTTCTTTTTGAAGCCAAACAAGGCGACTTCTTCTTTTTTATCTCGGAATGTGCAAAGAAGGATTTTGAAGAAATATTCCCATTAGTTAACGATTTTTCTTCAAAAGTAACTTTTTTAGCTGCAGCAAATTCATTTCGTCCCATTAGGAACGAAGACGATAAATTCCGCATTCAAAAAAGATATAAAATTCCGCAAAATAAAAAATACATTTTTTCTTTATGCACTGTCGAACCGAGAAAAAACTTAATCCGCGCCGTTCGTTGCTTTATTACGTTTGTCGAAAAACATCATATCGAAGATTTGGTTTGGGTTATGGGAGGTGGACATTGGGAATCGTTTGTAAAAGAATTGAAAAAAAACAATGTATTTTCAGATTCCAAATATATAATTCAAGCTGGTTATATAGACGATGAGGATCTTCCTATTTTGTACAGTAATGCAGAATGGTTCGTTTATACCAGTCAATATGAAGGTTTCGGCCTGCCTCCGCTAGAGGCAATGCAGTGCGGATGTCCTGTGATAACAAGCAATAATTCTTCTTTGCCGGAAGTTGTTGGCGATGCAGGAATAATGATTGATTGGGATAACGATGAGCAACACATAGAAGCTTATGAAAAATATTACTTCAGCGATGAATTGAAAAAAAACAATCGTAAAAAAGGGTTGGAAAGAGCAAAATCTTTCTCTTGGAAAAAAACGGTTGATGAGATGATTAAAATAATGAAAGAAAGAGCTTCTTAGCTTTTTATGTGAGCCATTTTTAATATTATGTATAGCATATTTACAATGTGAAAGATTAAAGTAGAGAACGATTCCGAACGAATTTCACTTTCCCAACACTTTCTTGCAGCCTTGTAGCTCGCAATTGAATCAAATTTAGACGCATTTGCATCCGCCCATTTTAATCGACTAACCACAATACTGTGATAATGATAAAATGGGATATACCCTTTCATTTTTAGGTAATGAAAAATCATACAATCCTCAACGGCAGATTGACCAGAGGACATTCTTTTCCCCCATTGTGTTGTAGTATTTTCACCATGCCTGTTATTATAATTGAGAATTTTTGAGCAAAAGTAGACATCACCAACAAGACAAAATTCTATCCAAAACAACCAGTCTCCACTAGATTTAAAGTTTTGATATGTTTTGGGAATATCAGCCAGCGTTTTTCTTTTAAATAACACAGCACTTGCATTCAAGATAAAATTTTGGAATATCATTTTGCTACGAAGAAGCGACTTTCCATCAAAAAGAACATCTCGTTCTATTTTTACATCTATCTTTTTTTCAAAAGGGGTGACTATGTATGAATTTGTAAAAACAAGATTGACTTTGTTTGTTTCAATTCTTCGTACCGTTTCTTCCAAAAAATTTAATTCGGCCCAGTCATCACTTTCTGCAATCCAAATGTACTCTCCTTTCGCCAGGTCAAAGCCCCTCGCCCACTGTTTAAACGGGGAGCCACTGTTAAGCTCATTATACACAATATGACTTATTTGAGGGCGGTTACGGTATTGTTCAATAATCTCTTTGCTGTTGTCAGAACTGCAATCATCAAGAATAATGACTTCAAAATCTTGATATGTTTGATTGAAAATAGAGTCAAGACGCCGCCTAAGGAATGGTGCATGATTGTAGTTGGGAACAATGACGGAAACGGCGGGTTGTGGCATATTACACCTTTGAAGTGATCATTCCTATGGATTCAAATATACAATCCTAAACTATAAAAAGTGCTTTTTAACGATAAAAACATTCTTTTTTTGCAAAATTTTGCCAAAAAAGATGAATAATGTGTGTTTGAGTTGCCCTACTATCAGAAAAGATGTATTTTTCAAATTAAAACAGATGACTTGCATAATATACTTGTTGCCAATATCATGAAACTCTTATACGTTCTTGTTAGCAAACCTTCGGATTGTTATTACGAGCAAGCATTGTTGTCCATAATGTCTGCTAAATATAGAATGCCCCAAATATTCATTTCTTTGCTAATGGATGACGAAACGAAAAAGACCTTGGTGAATTCGCGAAAAAAAATTCTTGATTATACTGATGAAGTCCGTGTAATAAAATGCGATCCTCACCAAAGCCCAATGGTCCGTTCTCGTTTTCTGAAGACGATGATGCGCGAGTATATAGAAGGGGATTTTTTATATGTAGATGGAGACACATTGTGGGTTAATCCCATTAACAAAGAAGATTTTTCAGCAGATATTATGGGCGTTCCAGATGGTCATGTTGAATTCGAAAAATTCATATACCACGATTATCATTTGTCTCTTGTAAAAAAATTGGGTTTCACCCCCCCCTCAAATTTTTTTATTAATGGGGGCGTCCTTTTCTTGCGCGATACACCTGTTGTTCATGAATTTATGAAATCTTGGAATGAACATTGGAATATATCATGTGAAAAAGGGTGTTATACAGACCAGCAATCATTGAATCATGTTAATTATTTAAACAACAACATAATAAAATTGATGCCCCACAGCTATAATGTTCAAATTGTATTTACGATACGCTATTTGCTTAACGCAAAATTGATACACTATTTTGGCACTGGTTTATATGAAAATGAGGATGAATTATGTTTTGAACTGCAAAAAAAATCTTTTTGGTCTCATGTGAAAGAAAATGCAAATATAATGTCCCTGTTTGAAGATGTTGTAACAAAACCATATAAGTGCTTTTCAATATCCTCTATAAAACTGAATTACAAAAGCGAAATTGAACTCAAAAATCCTATTTATGGCTTTATCAACACATTAGCAAAATCTTCCAAGTTGCACGCTAAGGTTCTTCTGAAAATTTTGAATATGGGAGCTAGACTCTCATCGGCACTTTTTCCCTTGCTTAGCAAAAGGTAACGTTTACTGCACGAAGACCATTATTTGCGATATTTTTTTTCAAGAAAATTTCTTTTTCCTTATACGAAAGATGTTTTGTATGAACAAAATCTAAAACATGTTTTTCTTTTTATTCGCTTAAGGATTCAATAATTTTTGCAGGGACTCCTGCGACAACGGTATTCGCCGGAACGTTTTTTGTGACAACGGCGCCACATCCTACAATTGAATTTTCTCCTATTGTCACGCCTGGCATAATAATGGCATTCGTACCGACGTGAACGTTATCGCAGATGTGTATTTCTCCAAAAAGGTCTATATTTTTCAATGATTCATCGAGATGTCTCGAAGATGTAAATTTCTTTCTGTAAAATCAAAAGAGCCTGAAATTTTGCGCTTTTGGGCCCTATAAACAAAAAGTGGAGTTTCCACATCCTATTT
>NZ_FQWR01000016.1:0-93711 GCF_900129735.1 Fibrobacter sp. UWCM
GCCGATGGTACCTGGCCCCCGGGCCCGGGAGAGTAGGGCGCCGCTGGATTCTCGGGCCCCTTGAGCTAACGCTCGAGGGGCCCTTCTTTTTTATATACCGTTCGCGACAATCATCTAATTATTATTTTATTAGTGATGTTGCTTGCTTTTGCAAAAATTCGGTGTGCCATTCTCCTTGCGCTTGTATGTAGTGCATGCTGTTTTGCTGCGTTTGATCCTTCTCCAGTTCTTTCTGATACTGTTTTCGTAGAGGATTCCAATGCGGTGGAGTATGGCATTTCCGGCTGTGATGAGGGCGCACAGTCTTGCATCGTGGTTGCTCGCGGTTGTCGCGAGGAATATTTTGCGGTAAATGAAAAGGTAGACTCCAACGAACCCAATGAATCTCTGCTTGCGAGAGTGTATGGAGCGGAGCCCTTGCAGGATAGTTCAAAGGTTTACAGCCAATGGGCATCGGACTGCAAACAAGAAGAATCCAGAAGACATACTGGCACGTGGCTATATAGTTTCTTGGTTGGTGGACTTTCTACTGCAGCGGGTATTGGACTGCTTTACGTTGATTACGACAATTCCGCTACAAAGATTTTGGGAAGGGGCACCGGTGTGCTTTTCCTGGTAACAGGGATTGCATTCCTGTCTGTGGACATTATTGCTCCAATCTATTGGTTGTTCAAGTCGCCTGATGAGCGGGTTCAGAAATACGAGGAACGCGAAAAGGCCTGGAAACTCCGCCTTGCACCGGCGATAAACTTGCAGGAACCCGGTGGCGGTTTACTATTGCAACTCGGTTTTTAATCGCAATTGTCATCTCCGACACCCTCAATAAACATCCCGAGACCCACAGTTGCTAATAACCAATGGCTAATGACCAATAACCAGCAACTAAAATTTCTATTCTTCACTACATGAAGCCGACAATTTCCTTTGTCTTGCAACTTTCACCGTCCACTGCCTACGAAAATCTCGAGGCGGTTGCCCGCAACGTGCTTGACGGGCTTGACGTGTTGCTGAATTCGGGGCTCGTCAAGTGTTCCGTGTTCATGGACGGCCCGACTCTCAAGATGCTTCGCAAGGTGGCGAAGCCGCTTGCATTCGGCAAGATAAGGAACGGCATTCGCGAGGGAATACTGGAATTTCTCGGTGGCGGGTTCTATGACCCGATGCTACCGCTCTTCCCGGAAGAAACGCAATCCCAGCAGTTGGACCAGCATCGCGATATCCTCAAGAAGTATTTTGACATAGAGCCGCAGGGCTACTTCAATTCCTCGTTCGTGTGGGAGATGGGCATGACTGCCGTCCTCGAGAAGTCGGGATTCGACTACGCGCTCGTGAGCGAGGCCGCCATCCAGGCTACGGTCGGGCGTTCCACGCCTGTATCGGGCTGGTTTACGGTCGAAGACCGCGGAACGCTCATGCGCGTTGTCCCTGTGGCAGATAGCCTGACGGAAGCCATCGAGAAGGACGACCTGAGGTGGAGGGTGATTGCGGAATCGTACTGCCATGGCGGAAAGTCTGCGGTGGTGGTGCTCGACCTGCCTGCGCAGGCAAGCGAGATTGTGGCGTTCTTCGAGCGTCTTGTTGACTTTGTAGAGACAAATGACGTGCAGACCTGGCCCGTGGGTTACCTGGTGAACCAGCTCCCGCCGGAAGGTTCGCTCAGTTACCTGATGTCGGCAGGCCGTAAACTCGGGCTGCCTTCCTCCGCGATGACATGCCGCGAGACTCTTGTGCGCAGGCCGGAGATTAACTTGTTCCAGAAATCCCTCCTGAACCTGTACCGTCGCGGGCGCGACAAGCTTGCGGGCAAGGACTTCACGGAATTCTGCGACGCGCTGTTGCCGGCGATGTCCCCGATGTTCTTTCGCGACCTCGCGAACGAAGAGGGCATGCGTAGCCTGAAGGTGCGCGAGTGGGGTTTCCGCTACCTGGTGTTTGCGTCCAGCACGCTCGATTCGCTGATGAAATTCAACGGGCTCCGTATCGAGGTTTGCGACTACCTGCTGCAGGGCCGCAAGCAGATATGGGTCGAGAACCCGGACATGTCGCTGTTGCTCGATTACCATGCGGGCGGTGTGCTGCGTTCCCTGTACCACAAGGATTCCGCGGTGAACCTGCTGAACGCCTGGCGCGACGATGCGGAACCGACCTTCGGCTTTTTGGACTGCCTCTTGCCGAATGCGGACATGACCGCGCAGCAGATAGAGCAGGCGCTCTCGATGCGTGAATACCTTTTGCGCGACCCGTACGAGTACCGTATTAAACGCCTTGATTCCGGAGCGGAGATTGAACTCCTGGAAGAGCAGGGTTTTGCCGTGGGGGCAAAACGCGGCGTGTTCCATGTGGACAAGAAGTTCACGCTGAACCCGTCTACATCTGAGATTGTCGCAAATTACCAGCTGGGCAATTCCACCTACATGGATTCCCGTTGCTTCTTCGGTTCCATATTCGAATTCGGCCTGATGGGCGAGACCGGCGGGCGCATCGTGGTGGATGGTTTCGATATGAAGTGGGACGGCAAGAACCCGTTAGTTTATCCGGAAGCCAACAAGCTGGAAATACACGATTATGGCACGAAGTGTACCGTCACGATGTCCTTTGTAAAGCCTGCTGCGGTATTTATCGGGGCAATTTTCGGTGCTTCTTCTTCGGCTGCGCCCGAGTTGTTCCAGGGCGTGAGGGTGTACCCGTTCTGGCGTACGGCGCTTTCCGTTGCCGACGAGATGAACTTCAAAATTACTGTTTCGGTATCGAAGGGGTAACACGTGCGCGCGGACTTGATTGACATACAGGTCGAGGACCACGGCGACGATGTGGAGATTACGCTCTCCGGTTCGCTCGGGTCGTACCAGCTTGCCGCCGTGCGCGAGAAGATAGAAATGCTTGCCGATGGCCCCGGTTGCTTTATCTTTGTGAACCTGGAGCATGCGCATTTCAAGGTGGGCGACTACCTTGACTTGTTCCTAGAACTTTTGAACAAGCTGCAGGCGAAGGATTCCAAGCTGATTCTCATTTTCAAGAACGAGGAACAGGAAGCATACTTCGCGAAGTACAGGAATATCTTCGAGATATACGAGAGCCGCGAGGCCTACAAGGATTCCGGACTTTCTAAGCAGTTGCTGCAGATTGGCGTGCATTACGGCTCCAAGACGGGCATACGCCTGAGCCCGAGCGTGGCTATCGCGCTTTCGCTATTGATTGTCGGCTGGGCAATTACTTTGTTCTTGATAATCGCTGCGCAGGGGCGCGACATTGCCGATAAGCAGGCCCAGATTGTAGCG
This sequence comes from Fibrobacter sp. UWCM, assembly GCF_900129735.1. Lineage (NCBI taxonomy): Bacteria > Pseudomonadati > Fibrobacterota > Fibrobacteria > Fibrobacterales > Fibrobacteraceae > Fibrobacter > Fibrobacter sp. UWCM. The sequence goes on from NZ_FQWR01000016.1 coordinate 3,279, forward strand.
TTGCAGAGCCAGAAAGACCGCTACGTGCACGAAATCGAGCGCTTGGAAACTTCCATTGGTCCGCTCCGTAAGCTGGGCGTTATTGAAGACACCACGATGCTTACGTCGTTCGGTGTAATTCAGGACTGGGTGTCGTATCTCGAATTCCTGGAGAATAGCCGCCGTGAAAAGTAGCGTGCGGATTCCCGGCCCGCTCGTGATCGCGTTGTTCGCGGTCGCCTTCCTGACGATACTCGTGTTTGCCGACATCTGGCTTGTGAGGCAGCGCCACATGGCGGACCTGGGCAAGCAGGAAATGAGCCTGCGGAGCGACTTGCAGAGGCTCGATACCTGGGGCCGCTGGACCATGGAGTACGTGAAGATAGACAAGGCGCTTGCCTACCTTTCGAAAGGCCGCCTTACCGAGGATACCCGCCGGGAACTTACGGAACAGATTTGGCAGATTTCGCATTCCTATACGACCGACCCGCTCATGATTTTGGCGGTGGTGGCGCAGGAGAGCCACGGGAACCCGAATGCCCGCGGTCGCTTGCAGTCGGGGGCCTTTTCCGGTGCGTTGGGGCTCATGCAGATTAAGCTCGAGACGGTGCAGAAGATGGCGGCCCGCTTCGGGATGCGCATTGAATCTACGGAAGACCTGCTGAAGCCCGAGGTGAACGTGACCGTGGGTACAGCCTACCTGATCCGTCTCATAGGCAAGTACGGCAACTGGAAGGAGGCGCTTATCGCCTACAACATCGGGCATTCCGCCGTCGACAGGATGCTAGAACAGGGCCAGCCGCTGCCTACGGGCTATTACGAGAAGGTGCTCGCGAAGTACAGGAACCTAGCGAACAAGTCGTTCCTTTAATCCGATATTTTTTTAGTTTCGTCGGGTGGGGGCAGAAAGTGCGCCTGCATTTTAGTAAATTTAGGTTGATGAATTTTAGGCTTCTTTTTCCGCTCGTTTTTGCGGGGCTCGCCCTGGCCGGAGAAATCCGGTACGACTGCCTGCATTTTGTGGAAGAGGGGCTTGCGAAGGACCCGCGCCTTGTGGAGGCCAAGTTCGCGACCGAGGCGAAGAAAAACAGCCTCAATGCGCTTACTTCGGAGGTAATCCTCCCGACGCTCAACATCGCGATGATGGTGGGCCCCGCTCCTGGCTTGAAGGAATCCGTGGACAACTGGGGCGATACCGTGGACGTTTACGACTTTACCAAGATGGGCCCGTTCTGGGGTATCGAGGGCAAGTTTATCCAGCCGCTCAACTTTGGGCAGTACCGTACGGGCAAGAAGGCCTTGGAGGCCGACTTGAAGCAGAAAACGTACGCCATCGAGCAGGAAATCCACAAGAAGGATGTGGAACTGCAGTCGTATTACTACAACTACCTGCTCGCGCGTGAAATGCAGAAACTGGCAAGCGATGCACAGAAGCGGGTGGACGAGGCCTACGAGAAACTCGAGGAGGCGCTCGACGACGATGACCCGAACGTTTCGCAGATGGACCTTTTGAACCTGAAGGCTAAACTCCATACGGTGAAGGAAGGCGTCACCGAGGCGAACCTGGGCATGAAGCGGGTGCAGCTTGCCATAAGGTTCTCGCTCGGGCTTAATGAAGATGACGTGTTTACCGCCGAGGATACCTGCCTCACGGAGCGTCCTGAACGCCTGCCGAGCCTGGAAGAGGTAGAACAGTTTACCATGCGCTACCACCCGGAACTCAAGCAACTTGCCGCAGGGCTTGATGCCCGCAAGCTCCAGATGGACCTTGCCGAGGCAAAACTTGCGCCCGAGTTCTTTATCATGGGCGAAATCGAGTACGTGAAGAGCTGGGCCGGCAACCGAAAGGTGATGGTGAAGGACGCCTTTGCCGAAGATGCCGTGAATAAACTTTCGGGCCTTATTGGGGTGGGGCTGCGTTACCGCCTGAACTTCTGGAAGAGCTGGTCGGATTTCCGTGCCGCACGTACGGAATACCGCGGACTTCAGCTCAAGGAGAACTATGCCGCCTCGGGCCTCGTGGCGCAGGCGGTGGAACAGTATTACCAGGTGGAAGCCGCCAAGGAGAAGATGGACGCGCTCAAGGAGAGCCTGCGTGCATCGGAAGCCATATTGAAGGGTGCCGCGATGCAGTACGACCTGGACAAGTCCAAGACGGGCGACCTGGTGAATGCATACACGCAGAACGTGACGATGCAGAAGGACTATTACTTTGCCGTGTGCAAGTATAACGTGGAATTCGCGGAACTGATTTCCCGCATGGGCATGTCGCTCAGGGAATTCCGCGGGGAATTTAACAAATAGGAGAAGTGTATGATTAGGAAGATGTTTGCCCTGCTTACGGTGTTTGCCGTAATGGCGTTTGCAGCCGAAGACCCCGTTGCTGCCGTTAAGAAGAAGGATGCAGAACTGCAGGCCTTGCTCAAGAAGTCGAGCCGCAACGCGAAGGAGATTGAACGCGTGAAGTCGCTGTTGAACGACTCGTTCGATTTTGCGCTCCTGGCGAAGAAGTCGCTTGCGAAGGGTGATTGGGAAAAGCAGGATGCCGCCTCGCAGGAAAAGTTTGTCGCGGAATTCCAGCGCATGGTCCGCAATTCCAGCGCGAAGAGGCTTGAACTCTACCGTGCCGATTCCACGATTTACGAACCCGCGAAGATGAAGGGCAGCGACGAGGCCCGCGTGGTGGCACACCTGTGGAACAAGGGCAAGGAATCCGTGCTCGAGTACAAGATGAGCCTCGTGAACGGCAACTGGAAGGCATGGGACCTGGTGATTGACGACCTTTCGACCGCACGCAACTACAAGGAACAGTTCGGCCAGATCCTCAAGACGAAGAGCTTTGCCGAACTCATCGACATTATCAGCAAGAAGGCTGACGAAGCCGAAAAGTAATGGGCGGTGTTCTTCTTGGCTTGCTGATTTTCGCCTGCGCTGTTGCGCTGGTTGTGCTGTTTTTCCCGATTCGGTTCCGGATAGACTTCGGGGCGGACGAGAATGGCGGCGGTGCGAAATTCTACATATACAAGAAGAATTTTTACACATGGGAAAAGTTCCGCAAGGGGAAGAGCCACGGCTCGGATGAGTCGCTGGACGACGATGAATTTGCGGGCAAGTTGCATGACGATTCCACGGATAAGTCGCGCGAAGATTCTTCGAGTGAATCGCATGACGAAGACAGCGCCGTGCCGGAGTTTGTCGCGACGGCCCCTGCAAAGCCTGTGGAGAAGAAGACTGCCCCTTCGGCTAGTTCGGCAGGCTCACTAACCGGCTCAGGGACCTCATCGCCAATCGAAGTGAAGGCCGATGCGCAGGAAAAAACTGCGCCGGTTGAAGTTGCAAAGGATGCTGCGCCGGTTGAAACGGCAAAGGAGGCTGTGCAGGAGAAAACTGCGCCGGTTGAAACTTCGCCGAAAGCGGATGACGCGCAGCCTGCGGAAGTTAAACAGCCCGCGAAGGTCGAAACGCCTGCTGCGTCTGCAGAATCCGCGCAGCCTGCTGAATCCAAGAAGACAGCTGCGCCTGCCGGTGACAAAAAAAACGAAAAACGCGACCTTACGGATTTTGAATTCTGGACGCTCGTGCTCACTCCGGATTTGGACGAGCGCGGCTTCCGTTACGTGAAGCGCCTTCTGGTGGACCTTGTCCGCCTGTTCAATGTGAAGTTCGAGAACTGCTTTGTGGAAGGCATCCGTGCCGACTACAAGACCATGGGCTACGGTGCGGCACTCAACGGCGTTATCAAGGGCTTCCCGTTCCTTAGGGATTGGGACTTGCGCATGGACTGGTGCAACGAGAAGGATTTGCGGGTGCAGGGGAATATCCTTGCCCGCACGAACCTGTGCCGCGTATTGTTCTACCTGCTTGAATTGGCGCTGCTTGCGGGTATCGTGTTCCTGATTTTCTGGCGTCGTCGTGCCCGCGTGCTCAAGACCGGCGAACTGCCGGAGCTCGGGTTTGTCCGCCAGAAGATTCGCGCCTTTTTCGTGGAGGATTGATGCCCGCTTTGACTTTGGACCGCCTGTTGGCGAGTATTGGTTTCGGGAGCCGCAAGGAAGCGCGCGCCTTGGTACGCATGGGTTTTGTGGAACTGGACGGGAAGGTCCTGGAGGACCCGTTTATGGAGTTCAAGGAACGGCCCGAGTGCATTACCGTGAACGGCGAGGAAGTCACCACGCAGGAGAAGCTCTACGTGATGCTCCATAAGCCTGTTGACGTCGAGTGCAGCCATAATCCGCGTGACCACGAATCGGTGTATTCGCTCTTGCCCGACCGCTTTACCGCGATGGGAATCCAGAGCGTGGGCCGCCTGGATGCGGATTCCGAGGGCCTTTTGCTCCTGAGCAACCAGGGGGACTTTATCCACAGGGTCGAGAGCCCCAAGAAGGGCTTGTTCAAGTATTACCGCGTGGGCCTTGCGCGCCCGTTTACTGCCGAGCAGGAGGCCGAACTCCTGAAGGGCGTCATGCTCAAGGACGAACGCCGTCCGGTGCTTGCACGCGAAATCCGGGTCGAAGGCGATACCGTGGTGATTGCGATCGGCGAGGGACTCTACCACCAGGTCCGGCGCATGTTTGCCGCCGTAGGGAACCACGTGGTGACGCTCAAGCGGGAGGCAATCGGTCCTGTGGCGCTGGATGAGACTCTTGGGAAGGGCGGATGGCGCTTCTTGACCGACTCTGAAGTAGCTTCGCTGATGTAGCCTCGCTATAAGCGTCGCATAGCTTCGGCTTGGAAAACACGGGAAAAATGAAAGCCGGCGCAAGTGCGTCGGCGTTTGTGTGTCCGGGTGGCTCTGCGGAACCTTGCCGGACTAAATTTCGGACTGGACGGTCTCTTCTTCGGGTTCTTCGACGGCTTCACCGATGACACCTTCGAAGGCGTTGATCTTGTCCTTGATGTCGTTACTGAACTTGAAGGTGGGCACCATGCGTTCTTCGATCTGCACCGTCTCTCCGGTACGCGGGTTGCGTGCGGGGCGCGCCTTGCGCGGCTTGCAGGCGAAAGTGCCGAAGCCACGGATCTCGATGGTGTTTCCTTCGATGAGTTTCTCGCCGACCAGGTCGAGGAACTGCTCGACAACGGTCTTGATATCGTTCCGCACAAATCCAGTGGACTTGGCGATCTCTTGAATAAGGGCTTGTTTTGTTATATTGGGCACGACTTCAATCTTGGTTGATAGAATTGTTGACGACTTAAATATAAGTTTAACAAAGAGTTAGCGGAAGGCCTAACCGAAAATTAAATATTTTTTTGGGGCTCTCGTTGCGGACAATGTGTGAATAATTGTGGTTTAAATGTTGAAAACTGTTGAAAGTTCAAAAAACGCAGAAAAGCCTGCCCGGATATCGTTCCGGCTGCGCGGTCTGGAAGTATTCCCGAATACCATCCTCAGCCCGATGGACGGCGTGACGGATGCGCCCTTCCGCAGGCTCTGCCGCGTGCTTTCGGGCAACCGCATGGGGCTCCTGGTGTCGGAGTTCGTGCCGACGGATGGCGATGCTGTTTTTAATTTGGACGGACACAGGCAGCTCAGGTTTTTCCCGGAGGAGAGGCCCTTCGGGGTGCAGATTTTCGGGCGTTTCCCCGACAAGATGGCGGATGCCGCCCGGAAGATTGCTGTAGCGCTCAGGCCCGACTACATCGAGGTGAATGCGGGGTGTCCGGCGCCGAAGGTGGCGGGCAAGGGCAGCGGCTCGGGCCTGTTGCGTGACCTGCCCCGCCTGCAGGAGATATTGCACGACGTGCGTGCCGCGCTGGACGGCTGCGGGGTGGATATGCCCCTCACGCTCAAGTGTCGCATCGGCTGGGACTCTGAGAGCATCAACGTGCTGGAGACGCTCCGGATTGCTGAAGGCGAGGGCGTTGAAATGCTTACGGTGCACGGCCGCACCCGCCTGCAGGGCTATAACGGCCTCGCCGACTGGGACTGGATAGGGAAGGTCGCCGCTGCCGCGAAGATTCCCGTTATCGGGAATGGCGACGTGAACAGCGTGGAAGTCGCCCGCGAGCGAATTGAAAATTATGGCGTGTCCGGCGTGGCCATCGGGCGCGGCGCCATGCACAACCCCTGGATTTTCGGGCAGATTGCGGATGCTTGGGAAGGCAAGCTGAAGCGCGTGATAACCGCGGGCGAGGCGCTCGACGTGTTCAAGCTTTACTACGGTTTCAAGATTGAGGACGGCAGTACCGACAAGGGGGCCGAAGGCCGGCTCAAGCAACTCGCGGCAAGGCTCTGCAAGGGGTTCTGCTTAAATGAAGATGGGGCTGCCTCGCCGGAATGTCATCCTGGAGCCGAAGGCGATAGGATCCAGGTGCTGAACGGCGCGGAGGATGGCGCGGAGGATGTCGCGATGCAGGTGCGCCAGGCGCTCCTTTCGAGCAGTTGCGCCGCCGAACTCCTGGACCGTGCGCAGTCCCTCAAGGAAGGCTTGGCAAAGGACCTGGTGTTTGACCCCGGCCGCCTTGTGAACCTGAACGGCGCCAAGGAAACTGAACTCAAGTTCGGTGACCAGTTCAAGGGCCGTTAGTCCATAATCACAAAATGTACTCAAAAAAAATCTCAAATTTTTACGAAAATATCTTGACGCTGAGTCAAAATTTGAGTACATTTAGGACATGGATAAAATTATTGACATATTTCAGTTCACAAATTTCCGCAAATACCTGGACGAGTACCAGGCGGCCCGCGTGTTGACAGACCCTGATTTTACAAGGGCTGGGGCATGTGTGCTGCTGGGGCTCCCCAAGACTCGCAGTTACTATAACGACATCGTCAAGGGTAAAAAACTTTCCAGTCGCATGATTCCCAAGTTTGTTGAAGTGCTTGGCCTGAACAAAAAAGAGGCAAGGTATTTTGAAACTCTAGTGAATCTGGACCAGGCGAAGACCGCGACGGAACGGAACGCTTTTTTTGAGGAACTGCTGAAACAGCATCCGGATTCCCACCGCATCCTGAACGAAGACGCCTACGAATATTACAACCACTGGTATAACAGCGTGCTGTTTACGGCGTTGGAAGTCGTGGATGTTTCGGACGACCTTGAACCCGTCCAGAAACTGATTTTCCCGAAGGTTTCCGTGGGTACCCTGAAACGTTCCCTGGAATTGCTGGAACGCCTTGGTTTTGTTCGGAAGAACGAAGACGGCTTCTGGAAAAGTTGCCGTGAGTCGGTAAGCAGCGGTGCCTATAACAACAGCGATCTGGTTCGCCAGTATCAGTTGCAGTGCTTCGAACTTTCCAAGCAGGCGTTACTTGCGAATAATGAGAATCCGTCGGATATGGGAACGTTTACTTTCAGCGTTTCCGATGACGCTTTCAAGGCGATAGCCAAGGAAATCCAGGGCCTGAAGGCCAGGGTGCGCAAGATTATTGCGCAGGACAGAAAAAAGGCGACTGGGGTCCACCAGTTGAACATTCATTTATTCACAAATTTGAAAAAAGTAAGTTAAGGAGAAAACGATATGTTTATTAAGAAGTTGACAAAGACGGGCCTCGCGTTTGCGGTCCTTGGCATCGGAATGTTCGTCGGCTGTGGCGGCGACAATGGCAGTACTGCTTCGACATCTAGCGAAACGAGTTCTGGAACTCCCATTGCGGACGTGGATACGTCGCTTGTTCGAAAGAAAGTTGTCGAGGGCATCCCCTGCGATGAATTATTGGATGAATTCCATGCGCTGGCTAAGACGACGTATGAATTCAGTCTCGGTAGGAATATGTGCGGAGGATATGCAGATATCTATATGTACATGAACGCGAGAGTCCGGGTGGTGGATGCTGCGGGCAGGCCTGTGGTGGGAGCGGATGTCTACGAAGGCCGGTGTGCCTATGGTGATGAAGGTTGCCATTATACTACGGACAAGAAAGGCTATATCTATCTGGATAGCGTGAATTACCTGACATATTTGGAATTGTACGAAGGAGCCTTGGAGGAATTGGGACCGAATAAGGCCTATGAATCTCGCTATGAGGAATTGCAGTTGCGAGCCATTTCGGCAGATTCGAGCCTAGGTGCCAATGTGTACTCCTCTTTTGAACATGCTCGTGTGGTGATGATAGGCGGGGAACCCGTGGCCGAATTGGAGGATGTTGTTCTGGAACCGGTATATTCGGCAAAACTGTATTTAGATTCTATCTATGCGCCGGGAGAAGATGATGAATGGTACCACGATAGGCTCGATGAAACCATCGCGGAAGCTGGTTTTGGCATTTGCGTACAAGTGGAGGACGCTTACCTGGGGTCGCCCGATGAATGGAATACCCCTTTTGAATTCTATCCTTGCCAGATGGTGACAGAAGAGGACAAGGAGAACGGGTTTGTCTATGTGTATGGATTGCCCGAGGGAAAATATGAATTCGCAATTGGGTCGCCTAATTCGCAATTTGGTACGGGGTGTTTTTCCTTTGAGGTTACGCGCCCGGCAGAATAACGGAAGTGGAATATATTTGATACACTAATTTGTTTTCGATTATAGAGACTGTGGTGCATGACTGCGGTCTTTATTTATATATTCAAGGAGAATAGTTTACACCGTAGGTAGTTATGAATAAGAATCTCCGCCGTATTTCGAAAACGGCTGCTGCCATCCTTGGCCTTTGTGCGGGCGCTTCTTTTGCCGCCCAGAACGCGGTGATTGTCGATGACCTGCATCCGGGCGTCGTTATCGACAAGCAGAACATGATGGCGGCGGACCTTGCGATTTGGAACCCGCCCAGCCGCTACTACGACATGACGAACGCGCTCGTGGATGGCGGCTACACGCTGTTCCGCTTCCCGAACGGGAGCCTTTCGAACGATTATCACTGGAACGGAATCGGCAGCTACGATAGCACCGGGCTCTGGACCGCGGATACTACGAAGTGGGCGCGCGGATTCTTGGGCGAGACGATTTACCGCGGCACAACGAAGGACAACTACGGCTTTGTTCGCAGGAGCCACCTCGCCGACGGCAAGAAGGAAACGATGTGGTGGGGAGAGGTTCTCGACCCGGTGGACCCGCCCTGGATTGTGGTGGAATTCCCCGAGAAGATGAATCTCGATTCGCTGCAGATTGACTGGGGTGAATTGCGCCCGAAGGCGTTCGAGTTTGCGTACTGGACTACGGATTACGCCGAATATCCGGGCGTGCACCAGGCGCTCGAGAACAAGCTGAAGACGGAATCCGTGGTGCGCGTGAACTCCGAGACGACCAAGTACAAGTTCGCGCAGATCAGGACACGCTATGTGGCCATCCGCTTCAAGACTCCCGACCTGCCGAGCAAGGGCGTGCAGATTCGCGAGATGAAGCTGTTCAGCGGCGAGAGCGACTTGCTCGAGGGCAACAACTACAAGTTCTACGCGATGTCTACGCGCAATGGCGACAAGGCCCGCACGGACTGGACCGACATCAAGTGGGATTTCGAGGAGTTCATGAAGTATATCAAGACGCTCCCGAACGCGCAGGCCGTGATTTGCGTGAACGCGGGCACGGGAACTTCGAAGGAAGCTGCCGCCTGGGTGCGATATGCAAACAAAGTAAAAGGCTATAACATCAAGCAGTGGCAAATCGGTAACGAACTCGACGGCGAGTGGGAAGAATCGGGCCCGATTTCGGCAAGGCATTATGCGGCGCGCTACCTGGAATACGCCCGCGCGATGAAGGCCGTGGATTCTACGATTGTCTTGCATGGGCCGCTGTTCAGCACGCACAAGATGCAGCAGAAGGGCGCGGGCCTGCTCGATGGCAAGTACTGGATGGAAGAATTCCTGCGCATTGTGGGTGAGGCCGAAAAGAAGGATGGCAAGCGCTACCTCGACGTGGTGGACTTGCATAATTACCCGTACTGGACGCCCAACGAGCCGAAGCCCGCAGAGATGCTCAAGGCGATGCTTGACGTGGGCCCGAACATGGACACACTCGATGTGTGGATGAAGCGCCACCTCGAAGGTGAACGCCGCGTGTTCCTCTCGGAATTCAGCACGTGCGTGCAGGGATTTAGTTTGCTTATGGATTACCCGCAGGCGACCGCGGTGGCGAGCGTCTTTGCCCAGCACGCGATGCGTTTTGGTAACCGCCTGCAGGTGCTCCCGTGGGATGCGTTCGGCAACCTGTTCAAGGGCCCGGACGATACCTGGGGTACCATCAGCATGACGGCGCTGTTGAAGGAAGGTTCCTGGAACTACTGGAAGTCGCTGGAACCGACCGCGGAATATTACGGTATGTACATGACGTACAAGCAGTTCCTGGAAGACGGCTTTGCCGTGCTGCCCGTTTCGAGCACGAGCCCCGACGTGGAGGCGTATGCGATTGGCAAGGGCGATTCCGTGCGTGTGATGCTTGTGAACTTGTCCGAAGTCCCGCAGGTGGTGCAGATTGACCGCGCGAGCGTTGCCGCTACCGGGAGTACCGAAGTGGGCAAGGGCGATCTGGTGCGTACCGAGGTGGATATCTTTGGCGCAGAGCAGTTCAAGTGGGTGGGGACCCGGCAGGATGCCTTCCCGTACCCGAAAATGGGCCCGAGCGGGCGCCGCATAAACCCGAGCAAGTCGAAGGACATCACGATTCCCGCGTTCGGGCTTGCTGTGGTGCGCATCAACCCGAAGGTTGTCGGGCTTGACGAGGCCAGCAAGGCTCAGGCATCGCAACCGCAGATTATTGCAGCCGCTCTCGAGAAGAAGGTGCTCCTTGCGGGCGATACGATAGACCTGTTCGTGACGGCGGTGCAGGAAAACGGCCAGCTTACGAATGGCTCCGTGAGCGTGGGCAACTGGGGCAAGCGCGGCATGATCGAGGTGGCCGCCGTTCCCGATGACGGCAAGTGGAATGCGTCCATCGAGAGCTTCCACGTGAAAATCCCGATTCCGCCCGAAATGTATTCCGCCCCGCGGGAACTCCGCGTTGTTGTACGGGGGCTTGGCGGGAAGGTTGCCGTACTCAACATCCCGTTCCGCGTGCGTGGCGCCTACCGCACGACGATGGCCATGCAGAATTTTGACAACGGGCTCGATGCGGTAGACTGGTTCCCGGTCGCGAACGGAGACAACTCGACAACTATTGGCGCGAAGGTGTTCAACGGCGCTCCCCCGCACGGAGGCTTTATCCGCCATGACTTCCAGATTGAGCAACCGCCTGCACAGGGCTGGCCGAACTTCGCGGGCGCCTACTACGTGATACCCGAAGAAGTCCACAACTCCGTGGGCATCGTGTTCGACTACGCGACGAACCACAACAATCCCGATGGCTACTTCGAAGTGCAGATTGCGAGCAGCCAGGTGGAAGACTACGATGAGTTCATGGTCCGCCTCAAGAACACCCGCGGTTCATGGGTGCGCGACACGCTCATCTGGGAAAACATGAAACAGGAAGGCTGGGGCAAGACTATCCCGCAGCTCGACCCGAAAAAGATCAAGAACTTCGCCTTCCGCGCACGCCATAGCGGCATGGGCTACATCAGCCTTGACAACATCTACCTGCTCGGCGAAGACGGCGAGGAAATCCCGATGCCGCGTGGGCTGAGGAGACTGAGGTAAGATATGGATAAAGAACCCGAAGTTTTCGATGTGAAGGATATGAACGGCGCTTCGCCCCTGCAAAAGGGGCTCGCTGTGTTTTTCGTCATCATGTCGCTTTTGTACACGGCATCGCCCATCGACTTGGCGCCCGATGCAATCCCCGTTGTGGGCTGGATTGACGACATCGGATTCCTCGTGACTGCGACCATGAATGCGGTTCAGCAGTTCACAAAGGACCAGAATAGCGCCATGGTGAAAATCCTGAAATACGCCAAGTGGTTCATGGTTATCGCCGTCGTAATCGCTGCGCTGTTGCTCGGCGGTTTGATTGCCGCGATTGTGGCGCTGATTGTGAAGTAAGAAATCTTTTCCAAAAGTGGGTTTTATCCCCTTACTAAGATAAGGCGAATGTTGGCGCCAAAGTCGCTATTTGCCTCCAATGCGTCGAGCATGCCGAGAATTCTGTACCCTTTGAGTGCGCCAAAGTCTGCTTCCTGCAATTTTGAGAAGAGTTCTTTTGCGACGGGATGTGTCAATGGATTCCAGTTTGGGTCTATGTTGCCATTGGAGTCGTACTTGTCATCGAGAACGTCTTCGTATTCGTCATCGGTGTATTCTGGAAGCCCTAGTGCGGCCCAAATTGTCTTTTTGATGGCTGTACTTTTTTCTATAAGGGAACTTGCATAGGAATACATTTTTGCGGGAGTTGTCTTTTTGACTGAACAAAAGGCGAATAAATCGTCGGAATCCGATTCACTATATGCTGCTTTTAGTTCGTTAGACACGTTGTTGAATTCATTGGCAGGAAGGTCTTGCAGATTTTCAAAATAATCATAGTCAATTAACCATTTGAAGTTATCGTGTAGCGGCATGATGTAATTCCATGCTCCATTAATATGTTGTTCGGCATATACAGATATGTTCCAGGACATGCGTGACTCCTTGACTCGCGAGAGCGCTTGTAGTGTGTTCCTTAATCTATTTTATTCTGTGCGTGCGCACAAGAGCTCGGAGTGGAGTGCTGCTTTGATGGTGACGAGTAGGGAAAAAAAGCAAAAAAGGGGCTTTCGGACCATTTTTTTTTGTTTTTGTTAGTTCCTTTACGTAAAAATTAGATTATATTGGTGAGAAAAGAGGCTTTTATAAGGTAATCGCATTTTAGACATAAGTTTGAGCTTTGCTCTTGGCTTTCAATCGAAATCGGCAATATTGCGATGATTGAAAATAGTACCCGCCGTCGTTTCGATTACTCGTTGGAGTTTTTCTCGTTCAGCAAGAGTGAACGCATTGCGATTTGGCAGTCCGTTCTGAAAACACAACAGGTGGAATCGATGATGCATAGCGAAGAAATTGAATGTGTTGCCAAGGAAATGGACGAATGAGCTTATCTTGCAGAACATGCTCGAAGAACTTGCCAATAAAGACGACCATCAAGGCCGTAAGCTGGGGCTGTAGCTTACTTCTCGTACATCCCTACTAGTTCCTTCGCGCTGTCAAGTATCATTTGGCGGAGCTTGGCGGGCTTCAGCACTTCGGCGATTGAACCGTAATACATGACCCATTGCTTGAGTAACGCGTTGACCGCGACATTCATTGTCACGTGCAAGTCGCCGCATGCCAGTTCCTTGATTTTCATGCTGGGGTGGTAGGGGCGTGCCTTGCAGAAAGTTCTTGGCGTCGCCGGGGAAGTAGATGACGATTTTTTGTAGCGTTACTTAAGCAAACAGCTGATTTGCGGTGATTTCTCCGTCAACGACTCCAGAATTTTTGCCTTGCACAATGCCGAATGTCGTGATGAATATATTGGCTAGTCCATACCGGGTCTTGCTTTTCATGCGGAACAATGCCGTCCTGTTCCGTATGCGTTCTGCGTAGCTTTTGTCTATAGAAAATTTTTCGGTGCAGAACTTGATTTCGCATAGGTCTATAATCCTGTCCGCCCGCTTTATCAAGAGGTCTATCTGCGCTTTGCCTTGCTCTGGGTCGTTGCAACGCCAAATCGATGCTTCGGTCGCCATCCCGGAGATGCCCAAAGCGGTTTTTATCTGGTCCAAATGTTGCAGGCAAACTATTTCAAACGTTAGACCTTGCCATGTCCGGAGTCTGGGTGATTGCAGATGGTGTGTCCAGAAATTTTCATCTTTGGAGAAATTTTCCGCAATAAAGTTGAAGTAAAATAGCGAATAGAAATCGCAAAGCCTATATACCGAGCCGTTCTTTTTCGTGTTGAATCTGGAATAACTGAGAATAAAGTCGCACCGTTCCAGGTTTGTGAGGATGGTCGTAAGCATTCCTCCGCTAATTCCGGTTGACTCCGAAATTTCTGTACGGTCGAGGCCTTCCTTCTTTTGTGAAAGTGCGGCCACGACGGTTATGTATTTGTTGGCGTTGGTGAATAGCGAATTGTAGAGTTCGTTGAATTCTTGTGACAACAGGGCGTTCTTATTGAAGAACAGACGGTCGACATTCTGAGCCAAACTTTCTTTTGGGTCAAGTAGGCTCAAATAAAAAGGGACTCCGCCCAAAATCATATAGCATTCTACAATTTGGTAGCGGTCCCACGGACAACCGATGGAGTCAAGATATTGTTCGGTTTCTTTTAGCGTAAAAGGATGAAGATAGATTTTATTCGTGATTCGGTTGTGCAAGCCGCCCTGGTTTTCCATCAGGTTATCAACCATCCAGGATGTCGCGCTGCCGCATGCGATAAAGACGATGTCATCGCGGAGGTTGGCCCAGGCGTTCCAGAAGTCTTCCAATGCCTTGACGAAGTCGCATTGCTTGCGGTCAATCCATGGCATTTCATCGATAAAGATTATCTTGCGTTTTTTTGCGTCTAAGGAACCAAGATATTTTTTTAGCGCGTCGAAAGCCTCAAACCAGTTTTTGAAATCGGGAACATTATCAAGTCCTGCGAAATTCTGCAGGGCGAGAGCAAAACGCTGAAGCTGGACAGCGTCGGTAACATCCCTTTGCCCTACGTACGAAAAATGGTAGCGGTCTTCAAAAAACTTGCGGACGAGGAATGTCTTGCCGATGCGCCGTCTTCCGAAAATAACGACGAATTCGGAACGGTTTGAATCGACGATATGCTTCAACTGGGCGATTTCTTTTTCGCGGCCGATAAGAGGGTTTTGGTTGGCTTTCATAACCCAAATATACAAAATCTTCCCCAAAAGTGGGTTGAAATTTTGACTTTTGGGGAAGATTTTTGAAAAATAGTGTCCAAAAGTCGGTCAAAATATCGAGTTTTGGAGAGAATTCTCAAATTTCGTCAAAAATGCCTATTCCCGTTCGTACATCCCTACCAGTTCTTTCGCGCTGTCGAGTACCATTTGGCGGAGCTTGAGGGCGTATGTTTTGTCGGGGTGATGCTGCGATACGCAGCCGATGTAGATTTCGCCGTGGTTGATGGCGACCATCAGCGGAATGCGCGGCTTGTTGTTTAGTGCGCATGGCCACCAAGGTGGGGAACCCCTTCAATATACAAAAAGCGAACGACAATAATTGTCGTTCGCTCGTTTTGCTTTAAAGTGGTCTGCAGGGCTGGCGAGCCTATTGTTTATCGCTTGTCCCTGTCAATCCAGGGCCGTTCCGTGTAGCCGGTGTAAATCTGGCGCGGACGGTTAATCTTGGAATTCGGGTCGTCGTGCATTTCCTTCCAGTGGGCTATCCAGCCGGGGAGTCGCCCGATGGCGAACATCACGGTGAGCATGTTCGTCGGGATGCCCATGGCGCGGTAGAGGATGCCCGAGTAGAAGTCCACGTTCGGGTAGAGCTTGCGCGCGATGAAGTAGTCGTCCTTCAGGGCGGCTTCTTCGAGCTTGATGGCGATATCCAGGAGCGGGTCGTGCACGTGCTCGCGCTCGAACACCTGGTACATGAGTTTCTTGAGCACCTTGGCGCGCGGGTCGTAGCTCTTGTACACGCGGTGGCCGAATCCGGAAAGGCGGAACGGGTCCTTCTTGTCCTTGGCCTTGTCCATCACCTGCTCGATGGTCATGCCGCTCTGCTGGATGCGCAGGAGCGTTTCGAGCACGGCCTGGTTTGCACCGCCGTGGAGCGGGCCCCAAAGGGCGCAGATACCTGCACAGATACTCGCGTAGAGGTTCGCCTGCGAACTGCCCACCATACGCACGGTCGAGGTGGAGCAGTTCTGCTCGTGGTCGGCATGCACGATAAGGAGCGTGTTGAGCGCGCGTTCCATGATCGGGTCCGGGTGGTAGGGGCGGGCCTTGCTGCTGAACATCATGTTGAGGAAGTTGCTGCAGTAGCTGCGTTCAGCTTCCGGATAAACGAACGGTTCGCCGATGCTTGCCTTGTAGGCGAAGGCGGCGATGGTGCGAATCTTGGAAATAAGGCCCGCGGTCGTGAGCTCGAAGGCGCTCGCGATGTTTTCGTCGTCGTAGAAGCGCGGGGTAAAGAGGCCCACGGCGTTCACGATGGAACTGAGGATGCCCATCGGGTGTGCACTCGGCGGCATCTCGCGGAAGAAGTGCAGCAGGTTCTCGTGCAGGAGCGCATTCTCGGTAAGGAGCGTGCGGAAGTGCCCGAGCTGTTCCTGCGTGGGGAGTTCTCCGTAAATCAGGAGCCATGCGGTCTCGGGGAAGGTGGCCTTCTCGGCAAGATCTTCGATGGAGTAGCCTCGGTAGCGGAGGATGCCCTTTTCGCCGTCAACAAACGTAATGGCGCTCTTGGTGCTGCCCGTGTTCAGGTAGCCGTAATCCAGCGTGACAAGCCCGGAATCCTTGCGCAGCGTGCTGATGTCGAGGCCGTGTTCGCCCTCGGAACCTTCCACCACGCTTAGTTCGTAGCTCTTGCCATTATAGTTCAGTGTAGCCTTTTCGGACATTTATCCTCCGGAGGGGCGGGTTTCAACCGCCAATTATTTCATCTTCAAAATGCAATTATAAATATTTTCGAACAGCTTGCCGAGTTTTTCGGTCGGGACGGCGCTGAATGCGATGCGGATAAGGCCCGAAAGCATGATGGTGCCCGTGCTGTAGTCCTTGATGAGCTTCTGGCGGAGTTCCTCGGCATCCACGCCCTTCGGCTTGATGCACATAAAGTAACCGCTGTTGCACGGCATGGCCTCGAAGGCCTCCTTGTATTCCGGGTGGCTTGCGAGCACGTCCTTGATGATGTCGTAGCGCTTCTTGAGGGTCGCGTACTTCTCGGCCTTCTGGTCCAGGTATTCGGGGCTCTGGTAGGCGGCGAGCAGAATCCTTTGGCTGATGCTCGGGGCGTTAGAGATGTTGCCGCGGACCGTACCGGCGGCCTTGTCTTCGAGGGCCTTGAGCTGGGCTTCGCTTGCGCCCTTGAAACCGAAGGTCATGAACCCGACGCGGAAGCCCCACACGTAGTCTTCCTTGGTGGGGCCGTCGAGCTTGACGGCGAGCAGGTTCTCGTTGGCCTCGAGCAGCTTCACGAACAGGGATTCCTTGGTCACGCCTTCCTCGTAAACGAGTCCGAAGTAGGCGTCGTCGAGCAGGGCCACGACCTTGTTGCCCGCGGCGGCGCTGTCGGTGAGGATCTTAGCGATTTCGACGGCTTCCTTCTCTGTTGCGGTGTAGCCGGTCGGGTTGTTCGGGAAGTTCAGGAGCACGACCTTCTTCTGGCTCTTGCTATTGGCGAGGGCGGCCTTGAGGGCTTCGGTATCGAACCCGCCGTCCTTGAAGGTGTTGAATGTCTTGATTTTCGCGCCGCAGCTGTTCACGAACACGAGCTCGTAGTTGTCCCAGTACAGGTCCGGGATGATGACTTCGTCACCCGGGTCGAGGAAGAGGTAGCCCGCGCAGCTGATGGCGTGGGTCAAAGCACAGGTCACGACCGGGTTGCTGAACTGCTTGCCGGCGAGGCTCGGGTTCTTGCGGACAATCTGTTCCTTCCAGGCTTTGCGGAGGTCGGGGTTGCCGAAACTCGGGGCGTACAGGAACGCCTGCTTGGGGAGGTTCAGGCTCTTGAGCACGCAGTCGAGCACGAGCGGGCTCCCGTCGTCTTCGAGGGCGGTGCCGATAGTCGCGTTGATTTCGGAGCCCTTGGCTTCGGCGCCCTGGCCCAGGATGCCCTTGCGCGGGAAGAAGATCGCCTTGCCCCTTTCGGAAAGCATGGAGAGAACGTTGCAGCCGTTTGCGGAGAGTTCCGCGTTTGCCTGTTCGGCGAGAGGATTGTAGCTCATGACCTTGGTCCTGTTAAAAATTCCGCGCGCAAAGATAGTTTTTTTAGGGGGAGTTTTCAAGTTTTCTGTAGGCAAAAGGGGGAAGCCCCTAAGACCCTGCTGTACATTTTCTGTAATAAAAATGCAGAAATCATGGTTTTGAATGTATATTTCATATGCTTACTTGGAGGAGCGTTTATGGCTTTGATGCGTTTTCTGATGATTGGTTTTGTGGCGGCGGTGCTGGTTGCTTGCGGCGACGATGGCAGTAGTAATCCTGTGAGTAATTTTAATGTGGGTTCTATGGTTGATGAACGTGATGGTCAGATTTACAAGACCGTAAAAATCGGCGACCAAGTGTGGATGGCGGAGAATTTGAACTACGAGACAGAAAACAGTTTTAGCCAGCCTAATCGCGCAAAATATGGTCGTTACTACTTATGGAGTACTGCGATGGATAGTGCGGGTATGTGGTCTATGAACGGCAAGGACTGCGGCAATGAAATAGAGTGCTCGCCGGCTTATCCGGTGCGTGGTGTTTGTCCCGAGGGTTGGCACCTGCCGGATACAACAGAATGGAAAACGTTGTTTACCGCAGTTGGCGGTTCCAGTACGGCGGGCAAGATGCTCAAGTCCACTAGCGGTTGGTGTAATAGCGGCTCTGGCAATGGTACGGATGATTATTCTTTTGCGGCACTGCCTGCTGGCGAATACTTCGGAGGCTACTACGGAAGTGAATGTGCTAATGCGTATTTCTGGAGTTCTACGGAGTTCACCAGTAGTCGTGCGTACTCCATAGGCTTGAGTTTTGAAACAGGTGGAGTGTACTTGTATAACGCCTTAAAGTACGAAGGATACTCTGTCCGTTGCCTCAAAGACTAGCAAAGCCTCCGCTCAAAAAAAGTATCAGAATGTCATCTTTTGACATCTGAAATAAATTATATTGCTCGCAAGGACTTTAACCCCGCCTTTTTTGCCTTGTAGGCGGATGGAGGATTTATGAAAGATGTAGAAAGCAAAATAGTGACAATCCGTAATGAACGTGTAATTCTGGATTGCGATGTGGCGGCCCTATATGGTGTGCCAACCAAGGAAATAAACCAAGCTGTCCGAAATAATCCCGAGAAATTTCCTGCGGGATACACTTTCCAAACTACAAATGAAGAGAAAAAGGAGGTGGTAAAAAATTTTGACCACCTTGAAAAGCTAAAATTCAGCCCGGTCAATCCAACAGCGTTTACGGAACGTGGTTTGTATATGCTTGCTACCATTTTGAAGGGAAAAACAGCAACGCAGACGACAATAAACATTATAGATACGTTTGTGGAAATTAGGGAATTGTCTAGGATGGTTGCGGACATTCCCAATACCACAGACGATGTGGAAAGAAAATCCTTGCTGAAACGAAGCGGAGAGATTATATCGAATGTCCTTACGAGCGATTTGGAACAAGCGGAATCCGAAACTGAAATTGAGCTGAATTTTGCAATGCTCAAGATAAAACATAAGGTCAAAAAGGAACGGAAAAAGTAGAGATTGCCAATATTTCTTTAATTTTTCACGACAAATCGTGCCAAAAACGCGTATATAATTGTATTTTTCTGTGCGGTACCGAACGATACCTTTAAAAATGCACAAATTGCACAAAAAGGTGAATATATGCTTGATTTGAACACTGTCGATTGGAAGACGCTCCCCTTCGGTTATTACGATACCGATTACAATGTCCGCTGCTACTACCGCGATGGCAAGTGGGGCAAGGTTGAACTTTCTTCTTCCAAGGACATCAGCATCCACATGGCCGCTACCTGCTTGCATTACGGCCAGGAAGGTTTCGAAGGCCTCAAGGCTTACACGGGCAAGGACGGCAAGGTCCGTATCTTCCGCGTTGACGAGAATGCGAAGCGCATGCAGAACACCGCGAACCGCGTGCTCATGGCCGTTCCGCCGGTCGAGCTGTTCCGCGAGATGGTCCACACAGTGGTGAAGGCTAACGCCCGCTTTATTCCGCCGTATGGTCATGGTGCAACGCTCTACATCCGCCCGCTCCTCATCGGTACGAGCCCGGAAGTCGGCGTGAAGCCCTCCGACGAATACTTGCTGTTGATGTTCGTGACTCCGGTGGGTCCGTACTTCAAGGACGGTTTCAAGCCTGTGGACATGATGATTAGCCGCAACTTCGACCGCGCCGCTCCGCAGGGTACGGGTACGGTGAAGGTCGGCGGTAACTACGCTGCCAGCTTGCTCTCCCTCGCCGAGGCCAAGAAACTCGGCTACTCCAGCACCATCTACCTGGACGCGAAGGAAAAGAAGTACATCGACGAATGCGGTCCGGCAAACTTCTTCGGCATCAAGGGCAAGACCTACGTGACCCCGAAGTCCGAATCCATCCTGCCGTCGATTACGAACAAGAGCCTGCAGCAGCTTGCTGAATACCTCGGCTACACCGTGGAACGCCGCCAGGTTCCGTTCGAAGAACTCGCTGAATTCAGCGAAACCGCCGAATGCGGTACCGCCGCCGTGATTACCCCGATCAAGAAGATTGTGGATCCGGTTGCCGGTAAGGAATTCACCTACGGTGACGGCAAGAATCCGGGCCCGGTCTGCACGGAACTCTTCACGAAGTACACTGCTATCCAGTTCGGCGAAGCGGAAGACCCGTTCGGCTGGACTGAAGTGGTTGACGTGTAATCGAATCGCATGTGTCATCCCCGCGAAGGCGGGGATCTTTAAGATGTTCGCCTTCGCGAACATGACGAATGTGAAGGATTCTTGTATTCGCGAACATGACGAATGTGAAAAATCCCGCGGAGAAATTCGCGGGATTTTTTTATGGGAGATCCCCGGTCAAGCCGGGGATGACATGAGGGTTTATTGCATGCCGCGGATGATGTCGCGGAGGCGTGCGGCTTCTTCGAAGTCGAGGCGCGCGGCGGCTTCTTTCATCTGGCGCTCGAGGTCGGCAAGTTTTGCCGATAGATCCTCGCCTGCGCGAGGATGACGTGTTGCGGTGGCGCCGACGGCCGCACTCAGTTTGGCGTTCTCCGCGCGCTTGGAGTAATTAGAACCTTTCTTTCGTCTTTCGTCTTTCGTCTTTCGTCTAGAACTGGGTTGCAGCGGTTCCATCGGGCGGATTCCGGGTTCGTTCCCTTCGGTAGGCTCAGGGAACTGATCGTCGTCGACGGAATCGTCTCCGTCTATTCCCAGCGGGTCGTTAATCCTCAAATCATCTTCAATCTTGCGGGTCACGGACTTCGGCGTGATGCCGTGTTCCTTGTTGAATTCTTCCTGCACGCTGCGACGGCGGGCGGTTTCGGTGATGGCCTTTTCCAGGCTGTCGGTCATGTTGTCTGCAAAGAGCAAGACTGTGCCGTTCACGTTGCGGCTTGCGCGGCCCATCGTCTGGATTAAACTGCGGTAGTTGCGCAGGAATCCTTCCTTGTCGGCATCGAGAATCGCGACCATGCTCACTTCGGGCAGGTCCAGACCTTCGCGCAACAGGTTGATGCCCACCAGTACGTCGAATTCTCCGGTGCGCAAGCCCCGGATGAGCTCGTGGCGTTCCAGCGTCTTGATGTCGCTGTGCAGGTAACGCGCGCGGATGTCCGCTTCCACAAAGAAGTCGGTAAGGTCCTGCGCCATCTTCTTGGTGAGGGTCGTGACCAGCACGCGGTCGCCGTTCTTGACGACCTCCTCGATGCGGTACAGGAGCACGTCCATCTGGCCCTTGATGGGGAACATCTCGATTTTCGGGTCCAGAAGTCCGGTTGGCCTGTTAATTTGTTCGGTAACGACGCCGCCGGTCTTGGTAAGTTCGTAATCGCCGGGCGTGGCGCTCACAAAGAGCACTTGCTTCGGGTACATGTACTCGAATTCGGCAAAGTTCATCGGGCGGTTGTCGAGCGCGCAGGGGAGGCGGAATCCGTACTGCACCAGCGTCGTCTTGCGGCTCTTATCGCCTTCGGCCATGCCGCCCACCTGCGGAATGCTCACGTGGGATTCGTCCACCATCAAGAGCCAGTCATCGCCGAAGTAGTCGATGAGCGTGAACGGGCGCGTACCCGGGGCGCGGTTCTCGATAATGCGGGAATAGTTCTCGATGCCGCTGCACATGCCGGTCTCGCGAATCATTTCCATGTCGTAGCGGGTGCGGCTCGAAAGGCGGGCCGATTCCAGCACCTTGCCTTCCTTGTCGAGTTCTGCAAGGCGCTCGGTCAGTTCCACCTGCATGCGCTGCAAAATGCCCGCGCGGCCTTCTTCCTTGGTCACAAAGTGCTTCGCCGGTGCAATCGTCATCTCGTCCATTTCCTGCGTGACTTCGCCGGTAATGATGTTGAAGCGCACGAGGCGGTCCACCTCGTCACCGAAAAGTTCGATGCGGAGGCCTTCTTCGTCGTAGCTCGGGTGGATTTCAATCACGTCGCCGTGCACGCGGAAAGAACCGCGTTCCAGGCTGAAATCGTTTCTCGTGTATTGAATTCGCACGAGGTCATGCAGAATCTTGTCGCGGTCGTAAACGTCACCCTTTTTGATGCGAACCATCAAGTCGAAATATTCGCTGGGGCTACCCAAACCGTAGATGCAGCTTACGGAGGCAACGATAATCACATCCCTGCGGGTCAATAAATTTGCGGTGGCGCGCAGGCGGAGCTTGTCAATCTCGTCGTTGATGCTTGCGTCTTTCTCGATGAAGGTGTCCGTGTGCGGGATGTACGCTTCGGGCTGGAAGTAGTCGTAATAGCTCACGAAGTATTCCACCGCATTGTGCGGGAAGAACGCCTTGAATTCCTGGTAGAGCTGGGCAGCGAGCGTTTTGTTGTGCGTGAGGATGAGCGTCGGCTTGCCCACGTTCTTGATGACGTTCGCCATCGTAAACGTCTTGCCGGAACCAGTGACGCCAAGGAGCGTCTGGAACTGTTCACCGTGCTTGAAACCTTCCGTCAGTTCTTCGATGGCCTTCGGCTGGTCGCCCGCCGCCCCGTAAGGGCTCACGAGCTCGAAGTTCGCGCGAGTGGGTGACTGGAACTGTTTTAAATGCCCGGGCAGACTCTGCTCCGGCGGTAGCGGCTTCGCTATCGGTTTCGCATACGGGTCAGGTGTGATTGTCTTGCGTGCGCGTGCCATATTTCATTGTGAAAGATAGAAAATGTCAAGCCGACAACTAATCGCGAATGGCCGATGACTAAAAATTCTATATTGCGCCGCATGCACTGTAACAGAATTCTCGGCACGACACATCACGGTACTTACAAGAAAGTCGTTGACGTTCCTCTTTTGCACGAGGAACTGACGGCGCGTTCTATCCGCTGCATTGCCCGCGATGGAGTCGAGGTGGAAATCGAACTGAACGAGGATTTACAGGAAGGCGATATCGTGGCGGAGACGGAGCAGAATGTTTACGCCATCAAGGTGTATGTGCCGAAAAAGAAGCCCGAAGAGGCCGAGCCCGTTCGCCAGTGCAAGAGCTACCTCTAGTTTTTTTAGTGGCGCGGAATGCGCTGTTTGCGGTTAAAGGAGGCGCGCGAAATTTGAGTATAAAATGCGCGGGCTAGAGTGGCGCAGTTTAATGTGCAGGCAAGAACTGCGTGGCCCTAGTCCTTGATGTTTAAGCTCTCGCGGACGCTGATTTTTTGTTTGCCGAGCAGGCGGTAGAGCTTGCAGCGGAACAGCGGAATTGCCCCGATAACCACGGTTGCAACCACGGGAATGGCGAGGTAGGCAATGCCCGGCTTGTTGAACGTGTCGCGGAAGAGCAACCGCATGACGAGCAGGGTGTACCAGTGAACAGCGAGAATTACGAGCGCGTTGCGCGAGATGTTACGCAGGATTCCCTTGATGATGCGGAATGGCGCAATGTTTGGTAGTTTGTCTGCAAACATGAATGTGGCGACAAGGCCAGCGATGCCGAAAAAGGAACTGGTGAGGAATACGGGGAGGGATTTCCCGAGATCGTTGTTCATGATGCTGAAGTTCGGGTCTGGAACTTCGAGGTATGCGTAGGCGGCGAATGCGACGATGGTGGCGGCGACGAGAGCCAAGATGTTTTTGCCTCGAACGTCATCCCCGCGACCTGTGGTGAGCGTCGCCGAACCAAGGCGGGGATCTTTCAACGCGCCCTTGCACAGCCAGCCGTTCGCGAAGAAAAAAAGCACTGTCAAATCGCGCTCTATCCCGAGCGGCAAGCGGATGTGGTTGACATACAGGAACCAGCCGCCTGCGAGGCTTGCGATTGCGGTAAGAGCGATGATTCCCGTTGTCATCCCCGCGCAGGCGGGGATCTCCCTTCCTCGGCGCACAGAAATACGGCCCGCAACTTTTTGCACCCCGTAAAACAGCAAACTTACCGAGTACAGCGTGAACACGAACCACAGCGGCCCCGACCCGATGGAAGATTTTCCGGCCACAAATATTTTCGCGAGGTTCCAGTAGATATAATCCCACACGGTCGCGATTTCGGGCTTGATGTTCATGACCGTCATGCGCGGCGCCTTCGGGAACAAGTCGAAATTGTAAAGCACCGGGTCCAGCGCCAGAAACAGGAGCGAAAGCAGGATGTAGGGGACGAGCAAGACGCGCGTCTTGTGAACAAGGTAGCTTTTGAAATCAGGAAAGCGCCGCGTGCTGAATAGCATTCCTGAGATGAAGAAGAAGGCTGACATGCGGAGCGCACTCAGGTGGAGCATTCCCATTTGCGCCTGCGGGAACGATTGCTCCACGTGATAAAGGCACACGAGCAACAACACGAATCCCTTGAACTCGTCAATCCACCCAATTCTTGCCATCGCCTTGTCGCTCATGCTCTTGGCTTGTCATCCCCGCTATACGATACTTGGCAACTTGTTGCCATAGTAGAGTTATCCTCTTTGAGGAGAAGGCGGGAATCTTCAATCAATACCATCTTCTCTCATCTGCAATTGTAGTCATGGGTCCGTGTCCGGGGAACACGACGGTTTCTTTCGGGAGCGTGAGCAGTTTGCTCTTAATCCCGCTTACAAGTGCGTCGTCGTCCCCGCCGAAGAGGTCGCTCCGGCCTCTGCTACCCGCAAACATGATATCGCCGGGGAACAGCAGGGGAGGAACATCTTTCTGCCCGTTCACTTCGCCCGGGTTTTCGCAGTAAAACGCGATGCCGCCGGGGGAGTGCCCTGCGATGTGGAAAACCTGCAACTTGATGCCGGGCACCTCGACGGCATCGCCCTCGGCAAGGTAGTTGCCGAGTCCGGGCGAATGTTCCCGCAACGGGAGTCCGAACATCTGGCTCTGCTCTTCCTGCAGGTCAAGCAAGAAGGCGTCTTCTTCGTGAGCCTCGGGCTGCACGCCGTACTTGCGGGCGATAAACGCGTTGCCCAGCACGTGGTCCAGGTGCAGGTGCGTGTTCAGCAGGTGGCGCACGGTCAGGTTGTTTGTGGCGATATAGTTCGCCAACGCCGCTTCCTCCTGCTCGCTCGAAACGCTCGGGTCAATTAGAATCGCATCGCCGGCGTCGTTGCTTAAAACGAAACCGTTCACACCGAAGGGATTCACGACAAATTGCTTGATGTTCATGACGCCTAATATAAAAAAAGGAAAAATCAGGTCTGGATCCTTCGACTACGAACCTAGCGGTTCTTCGCTCAGGATGACAATGAAAAAATGCCCGCACGACGGCGGGCGAATTAACTAATGACCAATGACTATTGACTAATCACTATCCCTTTATTTCCCAGGTCGTGCCTTCCTTACTGTCCTTGATGACAACATTCATCGCGGCGAGTTCGTCGCGGATGCGGTCACTTTCGGCCCAGTTCTTGGCGGCGCGCGCTTCCTTACGGGCGGCAATCAGCGCTTCAATCTTTGCGACATCCACGCCGTCGTTCGCGCCCTTCTTGGCGTATTCTTCACGAGGCTGGTCGAGCTTCAAACCGAAAATCTGGTCGAAGTCGGCCACGAGTGCAGCCTTCTCGCCGTCATCGATATCGCTCTTGAGCATCGTGTTCATAATACCGAGGGCGCGCGGCATGTTCAGGTCGTCGCCGATAGCGTCCTTGAATTCCTGCTGGAAAGCCTTGGCGGCATCGCTTTCAATCGCGGTAGCCTTGCCAATCAGCGGGTCCGTCTTCTTGTGCAAGCTCTTGAGGCCTTCCTTCGCACCTTCCAGGGCTTCCCACGTGAAGTTCAGGTAGTTGCGGTAGTGGCTGCCAATCGCGAAGAAGCGGTAGTCGAGCGGGTTGAAGCCGCGGTCCATCAGGAGAGATACCGTCAGGAATTCGCCGCTGGACTTGCTCATCTTGCCGAACTTCTGCTCGGTGGTGCCGTCTTCCAGCTTTTCTTCGCTGGCGGTGCGCAGGAATTCACCGTGCATCCAGAAGCGGGCGAACTGCACGCCGTTCGCGCATTCGCTCTGGGCGATTTCGTTTGTGTGGTGCACGCGGATGTGGTCCGTACCGCCGCAGTGGATGTCAAGCGTCGGGCCATTGTACTTCATGGCCATGGCGGAGCATTCGATGTGCCAGCCGGGGAATCCAACGCCCCACGGGCTGTCCCATTCCATGGCGCGCTTCTTGTCCTTCGGGCTGAACTTCCACAGGGCAAAGTCGGTGGCGTTCTTCTTTTCGCCCATGTCGATGCGGCTACCTTTGCGCAGGTTTTCCACGTCGAGGCGGGCAAAGTCGGCATAGCGCGGAAACTTGAGGCTATCGAAGTAGATGCCGTCGGATGTGCGGTAGGTGTAACCCTTTTCTTCTAGGGTCTTCACCAGGTCAATCTGTTCCTGGATGTGCTGCGTGGCGGGAGTCCAGCGGGTCGGTTCCTGGATGTTGAGGCGGTGCCAGTCGGCCATGAAAGCGTCGGTATAGAACTTAGCGATATCCCACACGGACTTGCCTTCGCGGGCGGCGCCCTTTTCCATCTTGTCGTCGCCGGAGTCCGCGTCGCTGGTGAGGTGGCCCACGTCGGTGATGTTCACGATGTGGTTCACCTTGTAGCCGTAGTACTTGAGCGTACGCACCAAAAAGTCTTCGAAAATGTAGGTGCGGAGGTTGCCGATGTGGGCGAAATGGTACACCGTCGGGCCACAACAGTACATGCGCACGGCGGGAACGCCTTCGGGGAGTGTGAATACTTCTTTCTTGCGCGATGCGGTGTTGTAGAACTGTAGAGCCATTTTAGCCTCCGTTAAATGCGGCGCGACATGCGCCAAGCGGGGGCAAATATAGAAAAGTTAGGCGAACTAGTCTACTTTTGAAGTTCGTAGAACGCCATGAGCCATGCCTGGAGGCGGATCCAGTCTTTTTCGCCATCCTTGCGAATGTAGCTGCCGAAGGAATGGACGATAAGGTTTTCTAGCGGATAGTCGCCGACCAGCATTCCAGAGAGACCGTAGAATTCGCTGGAAAGCTTGAGGTCGGTATCGTGGATTGTCTCTCCGTCTACGGCGATGGCGAGGTGTTTCTTGTGGATGACGAACGAAACGTGGTGCCTTTCGCCGTCAAGGATTTTCGCCTTGCCGTAGATGACGCTGTCTGTCGCGGCGGAATTGAGCCCGCTGTAAATCCTGGAACAGACGTATTCAGCGTCCTTTTCGCATTGGGCTATTTTGAAACCGGTACTTTCTGAACCCAGGGAAAGAATGCTGTGGCGAACGCTGTCTTCTGTACCCACGGCGCGAATCCAGAATCCGACGGCTATGCTGGAATCTTCGGAGAATGTTGCCCTGTACAGCGTGTCGCCCGAGGCGAACGAGTCTGAATACTGGATGCGGTTTGTGGCTGCCACAAGGGGGTAGATTTCGCCGTGTACCTTGTAGATGGTGACAGCAGAATCCATAGGAGGAAGCATTACCCAGGTGGTGATGGAGTCTGCCCCCCTGTAGTTGGAATTGCTCCAGGGAAGGCTGTTTTGACTCTTGTCCATGAAGTCGGATGTGGTCGTGCTCCCGAAGGCGCATACGGTGTAGTCGTCTTGTGTGACGGGCCTTTTGACTGGAATCGGTGCGATTAGCGAATCGAGCGTCTTGTCCTGGAGGCTGTCGAGAAGACTTATGGATGGGAGCGTGAAGGACCATTCGGAGACAATATCGACGACAGCGTTCTTGTTGGCGGTGCGGTCGTCTCCAGGGAAAACACGCCAGTAGACGGTATCCTTGCGGGCGGCTCCGTCATGGATAATTTCGACCTGGTCATAGTCTACGTAGGAGTCAGAATATGTTGATGCTGGGATATTCTCGATGCTGATGTATCCGGATTCCTGTGCGGTTTTGTCGTAGACTCCACAAGACAGGGTGCCCGTGATGCAGACAGAATCGCCTGGGGCAATTTCGAGTGCCGCTGCGTTCAGCCTGATTTTTGCTGTCTCGTAAAGGTTGATCTCGAGGTGGGTCTCTACAAACCCGGTGTCGTTCAGCAACTCTTTGGACTCAAGAATTTTGTCGGTGATGATATTGCCAAAGGTGACGGCGCCGGAAGGATCCATACCCATGGCCACGATGCTAAAATCACTGTAGGGCACGTTCTTGAAGGTGACTTCGTTGTTCGTGTCGGTGACGGCGGAGTCTATGATTTCGCTGCGGTCGTTAGCGGTACGCATCAAGGCGACTCTGGGGCGACTACTGATTTCGGAGGGGTCGCCAACTTCAAGATTCGTGTTGACGCTGATGGTCAAACTTGCCGTCTGCCCCGATTCCGTCTCGGAAATCACGCCCGCGGTGTCCGTGCCGTTGCTGCATGCGCTGAGGAGCGCGAAAACCGCCCCCGCGAACAGGATGACACTAGAGCACATCTTTCGTCTATCGTCTATCGTCTTTCGTCCAAACATAAAACCTCTTTTGGATCCTTCGACTTCGCTGCGCTTCGCTCAGGATGACGTAGGAACTTATCTTTCGTCTATCGTCTATCGTCTTTCGTCTAAAAGTGAGAACAGGTGGATGTTCATCTGGTAGACGCCGTCGGCATGCTCCTTGTCTTCGCCGATGATGCGCCTTGCCTTCGCCTTGAATTCCTGCAGTTCGGCCTCGAGCTTCTTGTACGCATCGCTCGAGATGCTGAACGTGAGCGTGCTCATGACGGTTGGCTTCTTGGGCGGCGTGATGAGCGCCTGCTTCGAGAGTTCGAAACACTGCAGCTGGTACTGCTTGATGAGTTCCGCGTTGTTGTACGGCCCGCTGCTGATGCTTTCCTTGGTGGGTTTCCAGAAGCCTTCTTCGTTCTTGCGGGCAAGCCCGAGGCGTTCCAGCAGGGCGAGCGAATCCTTCAGCTTGCCGAGCGGGACCTTCGGGAAAATCCTCTTCTGCACGGGCGCCATGTCGTCGCCCACGTCCATCGCGTCCAGTATGGCGAAGAGCGCGCTGTGGTACCAGCGGCTGTAGTATTCGTAGGCGTCTTCATTTAATATATGCTGCGGGTTCGGGTGCAGTTTCAGCAGTTCCTGCATCGCGGCGTTGCGGGCGGCGTCGTTTTTCGCCTGGTCGAGTTCCACCATCGTCTCGAAGTACTTCGCCTCTTTCTTGTCGAGTTCGAGGATTTCGATGAACTTTGCCACCATGCGGGGGCTGACCTTCTTGCCCCTGAGGACATCGGCAAAGTAGCTGCGGCTCTTCTCGAGCCCGAGCAGGTTGCAGATTTCGGTACGCGTGAAGCCCGGTTCCGCCTGTGCGCGGGCGGTCTGGTATTCTTCCAGGAACTTGCGGAAGTGCGTAAACTGGTATATGTCTAAAAAACGATTCATGCGTCATTAGTCATTGGTCATTGGTCAATAGTCAATAGTCAATAGTCGGTGGTCAATAGTAAATGGGTGTTGGTTGTTGGCCAGTAATCTTGGGTCTTTAGTTATAAATATACATTTTTAAATCGGGAGTGAGAAATATTTTGAGAACATTTTTTGTAGTGGCATGGCCGTGGGCGCTCCCGGGGCGTTACAAAACGTGAAATATGTCGTAACGTATTGATACTCTTAGGATTAACAGAAAATTATAAGCATTCCGTAATGGCAGACGGGGCTCCGTTTGGGCGGAAAATTCCGCCGATAATGGCGTTTTTTCTATCTTTTGGCGCGAATTTTATGAGGTAACATCATGGGTAATGAGGCAGAAAAGCCGAATATCATAACGACCTCCCTTGACTTTTTGGTCAACTGGGGCCGTACCAATTCCCTGTGGCCGTTCCCCTACGGTACGGCATGTTGTGCAATCGAGTTCATGAGTACGGAAGTGGGCCGCTACGACCTTTCTCGTATCGGTTCAGAGTATGTGCGTTTTACGCCCCGCCAGTCCGACGTGCTTTTGGTCGCTGGCACGATCACCTACAAGCAGGCTCCGATTCTGAAGCGTATCTACGAGCAGATGGCCGAACCGCGCTGGGTTATCGCTATGGGCGCATGCGCCTGCTCGGGCGGTTTTTACGACTGCTACTGCACGGTTCCGGGCATTGACCACATTATCCCGGTGGACGTGTATATCGGTGGCTGCCCCAGCCGTCCGGAAGCGTTCTTCGATGCCATGTTCGACCTGCAGAAGAAGATCAAGGACGAATCGTTCATGAAGCAGCGCGCCGAACAGGTGAAGGACCAGCTCGAGATGATCAAGGCGAAGACTGCCGAAGCCAAGGCCAATGCGAAGGCCTTTGCCCAGGAGAAGGTTACCGACATCAAGGACTTCGTCGTGGAAAAAGAACAGAACCTCGTAAAGAAAGCCCAATTCTGGAAGGAGTAGAAGATAATGACTGCTGAAGAAATCTTCGCTTGCCTAGAAGAAAAGTTCGGCGCGAAGCGCGAGACGCTCGACAAGTGGGGCGTGACCGCCGTCGTGAGTGCCGCCTACCTGCGCAATGCGGTGCAGTTCCTCAGGGATGAAGCCGCCGTGAAGTTCGACATGCTCATGGATATCGCGGGCATCGACTACCTGACCTACCCGAACCACGAGGGCCCGCGTTTTGCGGTTTCTTACTCGTTCAAGACGGTCGCCGCCCCGTGCGTGCGCGTGCGTCTCAAGGTGCTGGTCGGGGAGGATAGCCTCAAGGTCCCGACCATCAGCGACCTGTATGCGAACGCCAACTGGTACGAACGCGAAGTCTACGACCAGTTCGGAATTGTGTTCGAAGGCCACCCGGACCTCCGCCGCCTGTTGAACCACGTTGAATTTGTCGGTCACCCGCTCCGCAAGGATTACCCGGCCCAGAAGCGCCAGTGGCTCTCCACCAACGACTACCTGCTCCCGGAACTTGAAAAGCGCCTGCAGGACCTCGGCTACAGGGTCATCCAGCGCAGCAAGGAAGTGGAGACAAACGATAACGAATTCTTGGAAGGGAGTATCAAGGAATGATTGTACTGGATAAGAATGGCGATAAGCTGAACCTGATGCCCCTGAACGTGGGCCCGAGCCACCCGGCCACTCACGGCTGCTTGCGCTTTTTGGCCGCGATGGATGGTGAGACGATTGTCGCAAGCGTAGAAGAAATCGGATACCTGCACCGCGGGTTCGAGAAGATGGTGGAACGCGGCACCTGGCAGCAGGTGGTCCCGTATACCGACCGCCTCAACTACTGCTCGGCCATCATGAACAACATTGCGTACTGCCGCGCTGTGGAAAACATGTTCGGCGTCGAGATTCCGGAACGCACGAAGGTGCTCCGCGTGATTGTGAACGAACTTAGCCGTATCAACGACCACTTCGTGTGCGTCGCTGCCGCATTCCAGGACCTAGGCGGTACGACTCCGTTCATGTACGCGTTCAACCCGCGCGAAGAAATCATGTGCATCTGGGAAAAGCTCACGGGTGCGCGCCTTACCAACAGCTTTGCCCGCATTGGCGGCCTCTACCGCGATAGCTACGAAGGCTTTGAACAGGATGTGCTCGCCGCCCTCGATTCTACCGAGAAGGCCCTGAAGGACCTGCACGCCTGCTTGGACCGTAACCGCATCTTCCTCGACCGTACGGTGGGAATCGGCAAGATTTCTGCAGAACGCGCCATCAGCTACGGCTGGACGGGCCCGTGCCTGCGCGCTTGCGGTGTTGCATCCGACCTGCGCAAGGACGAACCCTACTACGATTACGAGACCTACGACTGGGAAGTCGTGGTCGGCACCCAGGGCGACTGCAACGACCGCCTCCAGGTGCGCCTCGCCGAAATCGAGGAATCCGTGAAGATCGTGCGCCAGGCCCTGAAGCGCCTCGCTCCGGGCCCGGTCGACATCGTCGACCCACGCATCCGCGTGCCGGCGCACAAGCTTGCCTATCAGGATATGGAAGGCCTTATCGGGCGCTTCAAGAGCGTGTACGAGGGCATCCGCGTCCCCGAGGGAGAATACTACTGCGGGAGCGAGTGCGCGAACGGCGAACTCGGCTTCACGATTGTTTCTGACGGCTCGGGCCATCCGTACCGCATCAAGGTGCGCCCGCCCTGCCTCACGCAGTTTGCCGCATTCCACGAACTTGTGGAAGGTGGCCAGCTTGCCGACTCCATGGCCGTACTTTCGGGCCTCAACATCATTGCTGGAGAACTTGACCGATGAGAGAACATATTCAAGGTGCAGTCCAGTTCGTTTCGAACAACCATTTGAAGTTTGATGGTCCGAGCGAAGCTATTGCGGCTCTTCCGGATCCGGGTCAGACTTTTGGCTATGTGAACAAGCCTGTTCCGCAGCCTGCCCCGAAGGAAGTGCTTGCGAAACTCGATACTCCCGAAATCAAGGAACGCTGCGCGGACCTGCTCAGCCGTTACCCGGTGGGCCAGGGAGCACTCCTCGAAGTGCTGTGGCTCGTGCAGGGCGTGTTCGGCTGGGTGCCGACGGAAGGCATCCGCTGGGCGGCCAACGTTTGCGGTTGCGCTCCGGCCCATGCGCTCGGTGTTGCGACGTTCTATACCATGTACAACCACGCCCCCAAGGGCAAGTTCCTGCTGCAGTTCTGCCGCAACATCAGCTGCTCCATCAAGGGCGCCCAGCCGCTCATCAAGTATGTGGAAAACAAGCTCGGCGTCAAGAGCGGTGAGACTACTCCCGACGGCATGTTTACCGTGCTCCAGGTGGAATGCCTGGGCAGCTGCGGCAACGGCCCGATGATGCTCGTGAACGATGACTTCGCGACCGACGTCGTGGACGGCGAACTCAAGATGAAGCGCGGTACGACCCTTACCGAAGCAAGCATCGACCGCATTATCGACTGGTGCAAGGCTCACACGAACAACGTGCCGAAGCACGATGTGCTTGGCGGAATCGTGAAGGGCCACGGCGGCCACCCCGGTGCTCCGGGAGCAACTGCCAAGCCGCAGGTGCCTGACTACGCTCCTCCGTCCCCGGTGCTGAACGTGAAGGCCGAGGCCGACGAGACGGGTGCTACCCTCACATGGAAGGGCGCTCCCGAATTCACGAAGATTGTGGTGGAAAAGAAGAACGGCTCTTCTTGGGTCGCGGTGGGCGAGCCCGGCGTGAAGGACAAGGCTTTTGTGGATGCTGCCGGCAAGGTCGGCGACGTGTACCGCATGATTGCCACTTCGGGCGAACGCACGGCCAAGCCCTCTAACGAGGCCGTGACCACCCAGAAGCCGGCTCCGGTCGAGGAGGCTAAGTAATTATGGCTGAATGTGTAAAAGTTTGTACAGCGAATTTCGGCAAGGGCGCCCAGGACATCGAAGTCTACAAGAAGCTGGGCGGCTACGCGAACATTTCGGAACGCCTGTTCAATATGAGCCAGTTCGAACTCATCGACTACGTACAACGTTCTAACCTCCGCGGTCGTGGCGGCGCAGGCTTCCCGACCGGCATGAAGTGGAGCTTCGTGCCCCGCAATTCCGGCAAGCCCGTGTACATCGTGGTGAACGCTGACGAAGGCGAAGGCGGTACGTTCAAGGATCACTTCCTGATGATGGAAGATCCGCACCGCCTTATCGAAGGCCTGATTATCGCGGCTTGGGCGCTCGGTTCCCGCGCGGCATACATCTACTGCCGCGGCGAGTTCCTGCCCTGCATCGAGAGCATCAACAAGGCCCTGAACCAGGCGTACGCCGCCGGTTACCTCGGCGAGAACATCATGGGCACCAAGTTCTGCTTCGATATCTTCGTGCATCGCGGCGCCGGCGCCTACATCTGCGGTGAAGAAACTGCTCTTATCAACTCGCTCGAAGGCCAGAAGGGCCAGCCCCGCCTCAAACCGCCTTTCCCGGCGGTAAGCGGTGCCTGGAAGTCCCCGACCTGCGTGAACAACGTGGAAACCATCATGGCTCTCCCGTGGATTCTGCAGCATGACCCGAGCGAATACGCCAAGATGGGTACGCCCCGTGCCGGCGGTACGAAGGTGTTCTGCATCTCGGGCGACGTGAAGAACCCGGGCGTGTACGAGGCTCCTCTCGGAACCCCGATGATGACGATGATTAACGAATATGCCGGCGGTATCGTGGGCGGGAACCTGAAGGCTGTGCTGCCGGGCGGTTCTTCCTGTGCTCCGCTGAACGCGGGCGAATGTGCCGTAGCCACGATGGACTACGAATGCCTCGCCTCCATGAAGACGATGTTCGGTTCGGGCGCCATGATCGTGATTAACGATACGCACAACATGGCGGAACTCCTGAACGTGCTTGGCAACTTCTACAGCCACGAATCCTGCGGCCAGTGCACTCCGTGCCGCGAGGGTACGGGCCTGTTGCACCGCATTCTGAACCAGATTGTGGAAGGCAAGGGTCACGATGGCGACGTGGAACTGATGCAGAGCCTGTCTGGCGGCTTTGGCGGCGTGACGATTTGCCCGCTGTCCATTTCGCTCGGTGGCCCTGTTGGATCTTACACCGCAAAGTTCCGCGAGGACTTTGACGAACTGATTGCAAAGAACCCCGACCACGCCAAGCCGCGTGTTCAGGAAAACTATCGTCCTGGAATTTTCTGGTAATAATATGAGTAACTACTACAACATGCCGAAACTCCCGACCGAGAACAGCCCGAAGGTGGAAATCTTCGTGGACGATAAGCCGGTGATGGTTCCTGGCGATACGAACCTGCTCGAGGCCCTCAAGGCTGTCGGGATTGAAACTCCTCACGTATGTTACCATCCTTACCTCCCGGTATCGGGTAACTGCCGCCAGTGCCTGGTGGAACAGGAAGGCCCGCGTGGCCGCATGCTCGTGATTGCATGCTACACGCCGGTTTCTCCGGGTATGAAAATCTACACGCCGGCATCCAGTGCCCGCGTGAAGAACGCCCGCAAGGCCACCCAGGAATTCATGCTGGTGAACCACCCGCTCGATTGCCCCATCTGCGACAAGGCGGGCGAGTGCACCCTGCAAGAGAACTACATGGAAGCGGGCCAGAACGAATCTCGTATGCGCCCGGAATACGGCAAGAACTACCACGGCAATCCCGCGCACCAGTTCATTGATGCGAAGGGCCAACTCCGTGGCGGCAAGCACGTGGACTTGGGCCCCCGTGTGTTGCTCGACGAGGAACGCTGCGTGCAGTGCGACCGTTGCGTGCGCTTTATGCGTACCATTGCCGGTTCCGAACAGCTGCAACTTGCAGGCCGTGCCGACCACACTTACATCACCACGTTCCCGGGCGAAAAGCTCGACCACGAATACGACCTGTGCGTGACGGACGTGTGCCCCGTGGGTGCGATGACCGCGAAGTATTTCCGCTTCCAGAAGCGCGTCTGGTTGCTCAGCCACACGCCGACTATTTCGATGGACGATTCCCTCGGTGCGAATATCTGGCTCGACTACGCCGACGGTCACATTTACCGCGTGATGCCGCGCTGCAACCCGGTGGTGAACCGCAGCTGGCTTTCTAACACGAGCCGCCTCGCGTTCCAGCAGTTCGACAAGAACCGCCTTCCGGCAATGGATGTGCATACACCGGCTTTCGGGAACGGCAAGATTGCCCTCGTTGCGGGTGGAACCTGCACGCTCGAAGACCTCGCCGCAATCCGTATGCTCAAGGAAACTCTCGGTGACCGCGCTGAAATCTTCGGCGGCTCCCTCCTGAAGGTGAACGCTCCCGACGGTATCGCGAAGAGCGGTGACCCGGTGGCGAACCGCGCCGGCATGAAGCTCTTGGGCTTTGCCGATGTGGCCGACTTCATGAAGCGCGCCACTGAATTCGAGACCCTCGTGACGGTGAACGCCGACCTGTTCGGCGAGGACCCGGCTGCGGCTGGCGTTCTCGAGAAAATCAATTGCCGTATCGCCATTACCCCGTTCGACGATGCTACCGCGAAGAAGGCGACCATCGCGATGGGTGTACGCCACTGGAGTGAAGTCCAGGGCACGATGGTGAACAGCCTCAACATGCTGCAGAAACTGAACGCCTGCCCGGTCTGCCCCGACGAAAATCTCTGGGCTGCCTACCAGGTGGTATCTTACATGGCCGGGTCCAAGTTCGAGGCCGCAGCCGACGCCTTCAGACAGGCGGGCGAGTATGCGCCGGTCCTCGCCGGGCTCACGTACGATGCCATCAAGAGCACAGGCAAACTCCTCGAAGGAGGTGAAGCATAATGGATATTATTGAATCCAAAACCTGGATAGAATGGCTCATCACGATTGCGAAGTTCGCCTTCTGCTTCGTGCCGGTGCTGTATATCCTTCTCCTTATCCCGATGGAACGTCGTGGTGCGGGCTTTATGCAGGACCGTCAGGGCCCGAACCGCTCGTACATCAAGATTCCGTACTTCGGCAAGATCCGCTTGCTCGGTTACGTACAGAACATGTGCGACGGTACCAAGCTGTTCTTCAAGGAAATGTTCGCCCCCGCGGGCGTGAACAAGGTGCTCTACTACGTGGCTCCGGCAATCCCGTTTGCCATCGTGTTCCTGAGCCCCTGCGTTATCCCGTGGTTCGGCCCGATGGTGTTCGAGTGGGGCGGCCAGATGGTCCGCATCCCGGGTTCCATCATCGATTCCGACGTGGGCGTGCTCCTGCTGTTCGGTTTCAGCTCGCTTTCCGCGTTCGGCGCCGTATTGGCCGGTTGGGCGTCCAAGTCCAAGTACAGCTTCCTCGGTGCGCTGCGTACGAGTTCCATGACCATCAGTTACGAAGTGTGCCTCGGCCTTTCTATGATGGGCATATTGCTCCTCGCGGGTTCCTTCAACCTGACCGATATCGTTAGCTGGCAGGAACATCACGTCTGGGGTATCGTTGCCCAGCCGGTGGCGTTCTTCTGCTTCCTGATTGCAAGTATCGCCGAAACCGGCCGCGCCCCGTTCGACGTCGCCGAAGGCGAGCCCGAACTGGTCGCCGGTTACCATACCGAATACGGCGCCATGCAGTTCGGCCTGTTCTACATGGGTGAATACTCGCATATCTGCATCAACAGCTTCCTCATTGCAACACTCTTCCTGGGTGGCTACTCGGTGCCGTTCATTACGACCGAGACGATGCAGGCCCACATGGGTGGTTCCCTTGCGGTGCTTTGCGGCGTGCTCGCGTTCCTCGCGCTCGCCTTCTTGCACATGATTCACCGCTATTCTAAGAAGCTCGCTGCGACGAACCTCACGAACCGTTTTGAAATCCTGCGCGAATACAAGCTCTACAACATTGTGGCATGGACCGCAGTCGTGGTGCTCGTGATTCTCGCCTTCTTCGCCTGGTTCTTCTACAATCCGCAGTCCATGGTCATCGGCGGCGTCGCCGTCGGCAGCCTCTCGACTGCCCTCGGAACCGCGCTCATCCACCTGCTGGTGCTCGTGGTCAAGAGCGTGTTCTTCTGCTGGGTGTGGATCTGGGTGCGCTGGACACTCCCGCGCTTCCGCTATGACCACGTGATGAGCCTCGGCTGGAAGATTATTCTGAATATCGCCCTCATCAACCTTGTGGTGACTGCGGTCATCGCGAAGCTTGTAGGAGGTAACTAATGCGCGTTATTAGACAGAAACCCATGACTTTGGGCGAACGCCTCTACATTTTCGAGGCCCTGCGTGGCTTGTTCACGACTCTCAAGCACGCTGCCCGCGGTCTGTTCCGCTACGAAGAACTCCCGACGATTTCTTACCCGGAAGGCCAGCCGGAAGTCCGCAATACCTACCGTGCCAAGCACCGCCTGATGTTGCGCCCCGATGGCACCCCGCGCTGTGTCGCCTGCGGCATGTGTGCGGCTGCCTGTCCGGCCCACTGCATCTTTATCGAGGCAACGGCCAGCGATGATCCGCGCATCGAGAAAAAGGTCAAGCGCTTCGACATCGATCACTTGACCTGCGTGTTCTGCGGCCTCTGTGCGGAAGCCTGCCCGGTGGATGCGCTGCGCATGGACACGAAGAAGATTTCCTTTGAACACCGCTCCCGCGAGGAGTTTGTCGCCCACCTCGAGGACCTCACCAACTGGGATCCGAAGGATTACCCGGACGACGAACAGAGCCAGGTGGCTCCGGGCGGTACCAAGAATGCCGAGGCCAGAAAGGTCTGGGGAATGGAGGTTAAGTAATGTTAGCCCTGATTTATTTCATCATTCTCGCGGTGATTACGCTCGGTGCCGCTGCGTGCGTGCTCCTGAGCCGTCATCCTCTCTACGGCGGCCTTTCGCTCATCGTTTCGATGGTCTCGCTCGCCGGAATCTACGGCCTTATCGGTAGCCCCTTCCTGGGCGTCGTGCAGGTCATGGTCTACGCCGGTGCAATCATGATGCTCGTCACGTTCGTCATCATGGTGCTGAACGGTGCCCGCGATTCCAAGACTCCGATGTTCGACAAGGTGTCGCTCTTCATTATCCCGGCGGTTATCGTGCTCGCAGGCCTCGTGGGCTTTGCGCTGGTGCGTAGCCCGCTCGCGTTCGATACGACGACGCTCCGCGGTTCCGTTGCCCTCACGTCCAAGACTCTCTTCGACGTGGCTCAGACTGGCCCCGGCTACTTCGTGCTCTTCGAGGCACTTGGCCTGCTGCTGCTTTCTTCGATGGTGGCTGCGGTGCTTCTCGCGAAGAAGCGTCTCGGATCCGTTGAATCTGAAAATATGGAGGATAAACACTGATGGAACTCCAACCCATTTTCATCCAGCTGCTTGCCCTGGCGCTCTTTGCCATCGGTATCATGGTGGCTATTTCCAGGCGGAACCTGTTCTTTGTGCTCATGGGCATTGAACTTGCCCTGAACGCGGTGAACCTCTCCTTCGTGGGCTTCGCGAAGACGCTCCCCGATACCATGAGTGTCGCGGGCCAGATCATTCCGCTGTTCTCCATCGCCATTGCCGCCGCCGAGGCGTGCGTGGGCTTTGCAATGGTCATCTTTATCTTCCGCAACCGCGAAAGTATCGATGCCGACACCTATTCCGATATGAGGGGCTAAGATGACGAATATTCCTTTATGGCTCATTCCGCTTTTCCCGCTGCTCGGAACCATCATCCTCGGGAGCATCGCCGTCGCTTCTTCGTCTAACAAGAAGGGCGCCCCCGAAGGTATCGTGGGTGCGATTGCCGTGCTGCTCCCGGCGATGTCGTTCGTGAGTGTCGCTGCCCTCGCTACGAATATGCCTGTCTCCGGCATCCGCGAGACGCTCTGCAACTGGATTGATATTCCGCTCCTCAAGGTGGATATCGGATTCCTGTTCGACGCTCTCTCCCGCATCATGCTCCTGTTTGTGACGGGTATCGGCACGCTCATCGCGCTGTACTCCATCGGTTACATGCACGGCGACCGCGGCTTTGCCCGCTTCTTCGCTTACATCAACCTGTTCCTGTTCAGCATGATTGTGCTTGTGCTTTCCGATAGCCTGCTTCTCACGTTCCTCGGCTGGGAAGGCGTGGGGCTCTGCTCCTACCTGCTCATCGGCTTCTGGAACAAGGATATCAAGAACTGCAAGGCCGCCAACAAGGCATTCATCGTGAACCGCGTGGGCGATATCGGGTTCTTGCTCGGTATGCTATGCCTCGTTACGGTTGGCGGTGCTGGCGCCCTCAACTACGACCTGCTCAACCAGTTTATCCAGATGGTCATTGCTGGCGGGCACGTGGAACTCGTGCTCCCGATGCTCACGCTCGCTTCTGTCATGTTCTTCGTGGGTTGCACCGGCAAGTCCGCGCAGATTCCGCTCCTTACGTGGCTGCCCGATGCCATGGCGGGTCCGACTCCGGTTTCGGCCCTCATCCATGCCGCGACCATGGTCACGAGCGGTGTCTACCTGGTGGCGCGCCTCTCCAACATGTTCGTGCTCTGCCCCGACGTGCTGAACCTCATTCTCGTCGTGGGTGCGTTGACCGCCTTCTGGGCTGCATTCGCGGGCCTCTTCCAGAACGATATCAAGAAGGTGCTTGCCTACTCGACGATTAGCCAGCTCGGTTACATGTTCATGGCCGCGGGCGTATCTGCGTTCGATGCTTCCATCTTCCACGTGTTCACTCACGCATTCTTCAAGGCGTCGCTCTTCCTCGGTGCGGGTGCGGTTATCCACGCGCTTGCGGGCGAGCAGGACATGCGCCGCATGGGTGGCATGATCAAGAAGACTCCGGTCACTGCCTGCGTGATGATTTTCGCGTTCCTCGCGATTGTCGGGTTCCCCGGCTTTGCGGGCTTCTGGTCCAAGGACCTGATTCTTGAACGCATCTTTACGAACTGCAACTGGGTATTCACGGGAACCTGGCTTGCCGATGGCGCCGTTCCCATGAACAAGATTTTCTACGTGACGGGCCTCTTCACTGCGGTTATCACTGCGGTGTACATGGGTCGCCTCATCATCATGACGTTCTTCGGCGAATACCGCGGCGACAAGGAAACCGAATCGCACATCCACGAGGCACCTGCCGTGATGCTCATCCCGATGGTCGTGCTCACGTTCGGTTCCATCTTCGCGGGTTACCTGTGGGCGGAATCCATCGGCATCACTTTCTTTGCCGATTCGCTCGCTCCGGTGCTTGGCGCCGCGCAGTCCTTCGACCCTGCACGCATGTTTAGCCCCGACATGATGCTCGAGGAATTTGTCCCGCGCGTCACGACGCACGTGAACCCGATGCTCTTTGCCGCGCTCGGTACGCTTGCTGCTCTCTTCGGCATGTTCGTTGCCTGGAAGGGCTGGGGCAAGGCCGACATCAAGGCTTCTGCGAAGGGCTCTTCTACCGCTCCCGAGGGCTATGCCAAGGGCTGGACGTTCCTTTGGGACTACGTCCACCTGTTCTTTATCAAGGTTGTGCTTATTGCCGCCTGGATTTGCGACGTAGTTGTCGACAAGGTGCTGCAGGCGTTCCAGTGGACGCTCTCGGCCATCGTCTCCATCGTGGGCGACGGCGCGACCGTGTTCCAGGTTCGCAAGGTGCGCCTGCAACTTACGCTTAGCCTGTTCGGCGTGGCGCTCCTTGTGCTTGTTGTTCTCTTGACTGGAGGTTTGGTCTAATGCTTTTACATCTCCTTGTCTTTGCCCCGTTTGTTGCCGCCATCCTGATGGTCCTCAACTCCAAGGAAGACTTCAGGTCGGCGACCCGCATGGCGATTCTCTTCGCCGTCGTGTTCCTCGGGCTTTCCGTCGCTCTTGTCTCGGGCGGGAACATCGCCACCACTCCGGTGGAATGGTTCTGGATTCCCGGCTGCAAGGGCCCCACGTACTACTACCTCTACAGCCACGGTCTGGGCGCCTGGATGGTGTTCCTCTCTTGCGGGCTTTCGCTTGTGGCCCTCATCTCTGCACGCGGGCTTTTCGGGAACAACTACCGTAATTTCGCCATCGGGATTTTCTCCTTGATGGGTGCGATGAACGGTACGTTCCTTGCCGCCGACGCAGTGCTGTTCTTCTTCTTCTTCGAAGCGATGGTTATTCCGGCTGCCGTCCTGATTGCGGGCTTCGGCGGCGAGAAGCGCAAGGAAGCGGCCATGACGTTTGCAATCTACACGCTGGTCGGTTCTGCCCCGATGATGGTGGCGCTCTGGTACCTGCTCACGATTGCGGACAACTCGCTGCTCCTCTCCGTGGCGCTCGCAGTGCAGAGCCTGCCGGAAAACACGCAGCTCGTGCTGCTCTTGTGCTTCCTGATGGCGTTTATCGTGAAGACCCCGATTTTCCCGTTCCACGGCTGGCAGGCGATTACCTATTCCGAGGCTCCGGCTCCGCTCTCGGCTATCCTTACGGGTGCCATGAGTAAGGCAGGCGTGTTCGGCTTCATTGCCTGGGTGCTTCCGGTGTTCCCCTTCAACATGACCGAAATTTCCACGATGGTGTGGCTCGGGCTTGCTTCCGCAATCTACGGCGCCCTGATGGCGCTCCGTGCGTGCGACGGCAAGAAACTGCTTGCGTTCAGTTCTATGAGCCACTTGGGCATTGCGGTCGCGGGCGTGTTCAGCCTTTCCGAGGCGATGCTCCCGGCGGTTCTCGTGTTGCTGGTGGCCCACGGTATTTCGGCCGGCGTGCAGTACTACCTGATTGGCATTGCCGAGCGCATGACGGGCACGCGCGACATCAACGAAATGGGCGGGCTTGCCCACAAGGCGCCTGCGTTCAGTTTCCTGTTCGGTGCTGCCGGCGTGATGGCTCTTGCGGTTCCCGGAACGGCGGGCTTTATCGGTGAATTCACCGTGCTGCTTTCCCTGTGGGACCTGAGCCCGGTTTGCGCGGGCATCATGGGATTCTCCATGATTCTCTCTGCGGCCTACGTGCTCCGCTTTATCCAGAAGGTCATCTTCGGCGAGGCGAAGCGCGAATGCAAGGAAGGCGTGAAGGTCTCGGGCCTTGAGGGTGTTGCCTACGGTGCAATGCTTCTGCTTCTCCTCGTGTTCGGTTTCCACCCGTCGTTCGTGACGGAATCCCTGCTTATCAATGACGCATCTGCAGTCGAACAGACCGAGGGCGCGCCTGTTGCCGAAGAGCTGGTCGTTGAGGAAGAAGTCGAAGAAGAGGAGGAAGGCGAGGTCGAACCGCTCGAATCCCACATCGTTACTTCCAGCGATATCGGCAAGCTCGATTCCTCGCTGGTGAAGGCGGGCTTCTCCGAAGAAGAACGCAAGGAACTTATCCGCCAGGTTATTGAGACCGAGGCGAACATTGCGCGCTCCACGGTGCTTGCCCAAGAAAAGCAGGCTCGCGAAGAAGAAACTCAGGTCCGCGGCGTCGAAGACAAGGACTACGAACTCAATGATGCCGAAATGGACGCTCACCCCGCGACAGATGCCGCTCCGGTGAACG
Source organism: Fibrobacter sp. UWCM (assembly GCF_900129735.1). Lineage (NCBI taxonomy): Bacteria > Pseudomonadati > Fibrobacterota > Fibrobacteria > Fibrobacterales > Fibrobacteraceae > Fibrobacter > Fibrobacter sp. UWCM. The sequence continues at coordinate 45,944 of NZ_FQWR01000016.1, forward strand.
AGAAGGAGGCTTCCAATGACTAGTATCGTCAACTTTTTCCCGGTAATCGTTGTCGCTCTCGGTGCCCTCGCTACCCTGGTGATGGAACCGTTCCTTAAGGACGACAACAAGCACAAGATTATCCCCTGGTTTGCTGCCGTATTCGTGGCTCTGGGCATGGCGTCTTTCGCGCTCGTGACAACCGATACGTGCCACGACCTGTTCGCCATGGACCCGGTCCGTCGCCTGCTCGGACTTGCCGTGCTGCTTTGCACGCTGCTCGGCGTTTCGGGCCTGCAGTGGACCCTCGGTCACGAAGGCCACAAGGGTGGCGAGGCCTACGGGCTCATGCTGCTTGCTTCGACCGGCGCACTCCTCATGACTCAGGCGATTGATTTTGTCGCCCTGTTTATCGCCATGGAACTCACGAGCTTCCCGGTGTACGCCCTGGTGGGTATCCGCCGCAAGGATACGAATGCGGGCGAAGGCGTGTTCAAGTACTTCGTTTCGGGTTCCATCTTCAGTGCCATATTCCTCTACGGTGTGGCGCTTGTTTACGGTGCGACCGGCACGACTCACTTCAGTGCGCTGATTCTGCAGGGCCGTGAACCCATCTATGCGATTGGCATTCTGCTCACTATTTTCGGGCTCCTGTTCAAGGCGGGCGCCGCTCCGGTGCACTACTGGGTGGCTGACGTCTATACGGGCGCTTCTGTCGCGGTCACGGGCTTCATGGCTGCCGTCGTGAAGGTGGGGGCGCTCGCCGCTCTCGGTTCCGTGTGGCTCGGCATGCTCGTTACCCGCGCCGGTGTCGCCGGTGCCTGGAACCTCTCCGAGCAGGTTACTGCCGCAGGGCAGTCCAAACCGGTGTTCTACCTGGTGGTGATTGTCGCCGTGCTCTCGATTCTTGTCGGTGCGTTTAGCGGCCTTGCCCAGAAGTCCATCCGCCGCATTCTTGCGTTCTCCGCCGTGATGAACGCGGGCTTCATTGTGCTCGGCCTCCTGGTTCCGAGCTACCTGAAGAACGGTACGGTGCAGCTCGGTGCAATGTTCTACTTCCTGGTGACCTACGCCGTTGCGAGTGCGGGTGCCCTTACGGGGGTTGCCTACCTTTCGGGCAAGGGTGACCGCAAGGAAAATCTCGAAGACCTGCAGGGTGCAGGCCGCAAGCATCCGTTCGTGGCGCTCGGCGCTACGGTTTGCCTTGCTAGCCTCGCCGGTCTCCCGCCTGTTGCAGGCTTCCTCGCGAAGTTCGCGCTCTTTACCGACGTGTTCGCCGCGGGCCATGGCGCCATTGCGATATTCGCCTTCGTGCTTTCGCTGGTGGCGGCGGTGTACTACCTGCGCATTGCCTACGTGCTGTTTATGCCCGTGAAGGCGGAAGGCGAGTGCAAGTGCTGCTGTTGCAAGTCTCAGGCCGCGTTCACCTACATGCTCAAATTTGCGGTGGCTATCTCTGCGATTGCCCTCATCGCCATGAGCATGTTCCCCGGCAAGGCCCTGCTCGGCTAACGAAACCTGTAAAAAAGACCTTTAGGCTCGCCTTTGCGTGAGTCTTGTCATCCCCGCTGTCATTCTGGAGCCACGTAGTGGCGATAGAATCGCGGGGATCTTTTTTTTCATCGCGTCGCCCCTCCCTTGTCACGTATTTAAGCGTTTTGTCGGGAATACGGGCGACCCGTGCGCTTTTTCAAACATTAGAATCTATATTTATAACGATGAATTTGTTCAAGTTCGCATATGCCGCCAGCCTGCCGCTTGTTCTAGGCGCGTTATGCCTTATGGGCTGTGACGGCGGTTCGGACTATAACCGCGCGGGCGTAGACTCGATAATCGAGGACGAAGCGACTCCTGAAGACTACGCCCTGGTTGGCAAGTCGTTCCGCGTGCGGAACATGGCTCCCAATGCATGGTTTATCCCGGATTCACGAGCCGTAGCCTATCTGTTTGATTCTTCGCTCTATGTCATTGACTCGGTGGAAGGTTCCCCTGTCGATGCAAGCAGGAGCGAGTTCGAATTCCCTGCTCACGATTACAAGTCTCCCTACGTAGCAGTCTCGCTGTCCTATGCTACACGCATCATGTGGCCCACCACGGCGAACAGAATTTATTTCTCCGTGATAACGGACATTTCGGAAGTAGAAAATCCGAGGATTGACCTGATGACGGATATCGAAGTCCCGATGATTTGGGAATTCGTGTCAGAGGGCTACTCGTTCAGTGAGGCGAAAAAGAAGGCCATGCAGGATGTGGCGAAGGCGTTTCACTTTACGGAACAGGATACGCTCCCTGCAGAATTGTATGCGCGCCCGTTCGAGGAAGTTGCCGGACTGTACGCATACTTGTTGCGAGGCCTGTCGGAAGGTAGCTTTGCCCAAAACAAGTCCTACCTGAAAGAAGACCTTTCGGATGGAACTATCGACGATACTGATAAAAACATCGAGTTTGCCGAGTTCATTGTCAATAGATGGCTGAGTGTAGATTCCCTGCTGGATAAGCTGGATTCAACCGCTGGCGTTAACAAGTGGAAGTTCTTTGAACGCATGGTTGAAGAAGCCTTCGGGCTCCCGGACTGCAAGGACCGCCTGGGTAAGGTCGATTCGGTTGCAAACTCCAGATCCTCTTATTACAAGGATTCGCTGGTATGCGATGCAGTCCTTAACAGGAATGACTCGCTCGTGTATTTCAGGAGGTTCCTGACCGATTTGGAGAAACAGTTTGGCCCCTGCATTGTCGGTAGCACTCCTCGGCTGGAAAAGGTGAGCGAGAAACTTTCTTACAAGTGCACCGGCAATTATGCCTCGTACGGGTTGTCTGCGGACGGTTACCGCATGGAATTCAAGAACGGGTGGGAAGTAGCGGACGACGAGTTTATCCGGAATTATCACTTTGGCGCCTGCCATTCCGAAAACTTGGGCCAAAAGTCCTTGTTCCACGACTCGATATTCGTCTGCGAACACGTGGTTTCGGACGATACGTATTCCTGGAATTACGAGAGCCAGGATACCGTCGGTTTCTACCTGGGCGAATGCGATACGGGTAGCGTCTGGACGCTCGGGCGCATGCCGGATTCTTCGGAATATGTCTGTACGCACGATTCCCTGAGCATGCGGTGGAGCCCTGCGAACGATATCAATAAGTTCCTTGCGGAGCAGCGCAAGTGCAATAGGGAAACGGATGCCCTGCGTTCGTTCTCTTATAGCGACCTGTTCTATTACAGGTGTGACGATGTGAAGATTGGCGATATGCCTGCAATATATTCATTCAAGGGGGTTTCGAGTGGTGTCGCCGATTCGCTTGCGTTTATCGCAATGCAGGAACCGTGCAACCCGGTGAATGCGTACCAGTACGTGTACGACTCGACCGGTAACCACTTTTACCACTGCGAAACCAGGAATGACAAGTATCAGTATTACGAGGTTGAAGAAAAGGTTGGAAGGCTGGCCATGTGTGGCGAGTTTGTGGAAACGCTCCCTGCCTGTACCGCCGAGTCCGATACGCTCGAAATCATTGAATGCCCGTATAACGTCACAAGGTATGAATCTGCGATAAACGTGTTCTACCATTGTTCGAATGTCGACGGCAAGTATGGTTACGGACAGGTGGACTACTGGGACCTGAAACGCTACGAGAGCCTGAGGGAGGCGAGGGAGTCTAATTTCTGCGACGGTGCAGGTGAAGAGATTCTCTACATGAAGGATGACTACGGGTATTACTATTACTGCGTCGAGACTGGTGGCGAATACCACTTGGAACCAATTGAGGAAAAGGCCTTGGCTGACATGCTTGCCGACCAGTATATGGCGAGACTTGAGCCCTGCGATGCTACTGTCGCAAGGTGGAGGAGCGACAAGAACAACTTTATGTCCCAAAAGTATTATTTTGTATGTGACTACGATACGAATGCAAACTTTGTGATGATGCGGGTGGACGAACAGTATTATGGCCAGTATTCTGCAAGGAAGAACGTCGGCGAGAAAGGCGTGAAGATTGATGCCTGCGGCGAGGATGTGCTTGCGGCGCGTGGTGCTCCGGTAGAAGCGCATGATGGCTACATTACGGACCCGCGTGACAGCCGCAGTTACCGCGTGGTGACTATCGGCAAGCAGACATGGATGGCGGATAACCTGAATTACTACGACCCGGTGGCGAACCCGAACATGACAGACCCGCAAGGGTGCGCAAGCGATGCGGAACAGTGCGAAGCGACGGGAAGGCTTTACTACTGGTATGCCGCGGTTGGTGTCCCGAACTATTTTGACCAGGAAATTGTGAAAGAGAACCTTTGCCTGCCGGTGCAGGGAATATGCCCCGCCGGGTGGCATATCCCCACGGTAGAAGAATGGTCGCAACTGTTCCAGTATGTTTCGTACTACAATGACGGTGCGGGTTACGGTGGCGGCTTGAAGGGCAAGGATGGCTGGAGCTATCGCATTAACTGGTCTGGGGATTTGTTCGGATTCTCTGCATCGCCCGTGACGTGGACTACCGACGAAAGGGCCTATTTTGCTGCCGCAGATGTTATTACGAATCTTACCAACCGGCAACCTCTTGGAATCCGGTTTACCTATGGTGGCGACAATCCGACGATATTCACGGATGAGGTGAGCCGCTCGTATTCCGTGCGCTGCGTGAAGGACTAGCGGGCTAGGGAGCAGTAGATGATTTGTCCGGAATGTGGAGAGCGATATAATTTTTACGAGCCGCAGTGCCCGTGGTGCGGTGCGGCGAAGCCTGTAGAAAAAGAGAAGTCTGACGAGGGGGCGGAACCTTCCGGTTCTCAAATTGAAAATGCCCCGGAGAAGGAAGTATTCTTTACGTACAAGGCCCGCAAGAAACGTGACGGGAAAATTCTGTTGGTGTGCAAATATTGTATAGCACTATTTGTCTTTATGGTCTTTGTTTGCATGCTTGGTGAACTCTTTAGGCAACCGATTACGAAGAATCTTCTTTTAACAGTTTTTATACCTCTTGCTGTATCTGTTGTTTTTTTCTTTGATGCCGGCTACTCCATCAAGGCCGTGCGCGAAATAAAATGTCGCAAGGACGATTTTGTGTTGTACAGGCTCAATGACGAGGCTGTCCTTCCGTTTGGCAAGACGGATATACTAAAAAAGAGGTACAGAACGGGGCTTTTCCGTCATATGTATGTTTTTGTTATTGACAAGGAAATCTTCTTCGTCGACGAACACGATTTCCCCGAAGTTGCCGAAATGATGGACAGGCTTTATTTTGGAAAGGGATGATTTTTTTAAATTTGCAAAAAAGGATTTATCATGGATAAGATTTATCGTTCGGGTATTGGTTTTGACGTTCACAAATTGGTGGAAGGCCGCAAGTGCATTATCGGCGGGGTGGATATCCCGTACGAGAAGGGCCTCTTGGGCCATAGCGATGCCGACGTGTTGCTGCATGCGATTAGCGATGCCCTGCTCGGGGCCGCAGGTCTCGGCGATATCGGCACGTACTTCCCGGATACGGACCCCGCGTTCAAGGGCGCCGACAGCCTGGAACTGTTGCGCAAGGTGGGCGAGGAAGTTCGCAAAGCCGGTTACGAGATTATCAACATCGACAGCATCGTGATGTGCGAACGCCCGAAGGTGAACCCGCACAAGGACGCCATGAAGGCAAACATCGCCCGCGTGCTGGGGATTGACGTGAAGCAGGTCGGCATCAAGGGCACCACGACCGAAAAGCTCGGGTTTACGGGCAGGGGCGAGGGCATTGCCAGCCAGGCCATTGCGATGGTCCGTACGCGCTAATTTTGAAACAGAAATTCTCGGACTGTTGCGGATAACCTGTTTGAAATAATTTTTTTCTTTTTCAAAGTCTTGTTTTTACAGCAAGGCTTTTGAGTTATTTCTATATTTTACGCAGACTTTACAAGAAAAACAATTTACCGCCATGAGTCCGGGCTAGCTGAAAGGCAGCGACGATGATCCGGTAGTGGCGCTCCATAGGTAGGTCCTATTATATGGCTTGGATGGCGTTTAAAATGTTAGGGTGCCTGGCGCTCCTCATGTTCGGCATGAAGTCGATGAGTGAAGCCTTGCAGAAAATGGCGGGTCCGCAGCTCAGGCATGTGCTCGGAACCATGACCACAAACCGTTTCACGGGTATGCTTACCGGCATGTTCGTCACAGCATCAGTACAGAGTTCGACCGCCACCACGTTGATGACGGTCTCTTTTGTTAATGCGGGGCTACTTACGCTGATGCAGGCGATTTCGATTATCCTCGGCGCCCACATCGGAACGACCGTTACGGCATGGATCATGAGCCTCGGGTTCTCGTTCAACATTGCAAACTTCGTTTACCCGGCGTTCTTCGTGGGCATCATTCTCGTTTACCTCAACAAGAAGCGTGTGTTGGGCGAGTTCCTGTTCGGTGTGGGTTTCCTTTTCCTTGGCCTTACCACCCTTAAAGAAACCGGTTTTACCGTGGTGCAGGACCCGGGGGCAAGCGCGTCTATCAGCCAGTTCTTCGCGCATTTCAGCGAACCGAATTTTTTCAACTCGCTGTTCTTCCTCGTGATGGGAACAATCCTCACGTTGTGTGTGCAGTCTTCTGCCGCCATCATGGCCATCACGATGATTCTCTGCTCCACCGGTGTGCTTCACATTGACCAGGGCATCATGCTCGTGCTCGGCGAGAACATCGGTACGACGATTACCGCGAACATCGTAGCTCTCTCAGCCAATACGCAGGCGCGTCGCGCGGCTCTAGCTCACTTTACTATCAATGTTATCGGCGTGATTTGGGTGGTGATTGTGCTCAAGTGGTTTCTCGCCGCCGTGTGCCACGTGGTGGGTTACGACCTTTCCATCCATCCGGGCGATGAAGGCTATGCTGCAAACCTCGCGAAGATTTCCGTGGTGCTCGCCTCGTTCCATTCTGCGTTCAACGTGTCGAACACCTTCATTCAGATTTGGTTCATCAAGTTCATCGAGAAGTTCGTGTGCAAGGTCATCAAGTCCAAGAATTCCGAAGAGGAAGAGGACTCCCGCCTGCACTTCATCAGCTCCGGCCTCATGGGTACTCCCGAACTTTCGCTCCTTGAAGCCCGTAAGGAAATTAGCCTCTTTGCGACCCGCACTCGCAAGATGTTCAATTTTGTGCCTGACCTTTTGACAATGAAGGAAGAGAACGATTTCGTGAAACTGTTCGCCCGCATCGAAAAGTATGAAGGTATCAGCGACAACATGGAAATTGAAATCGCGAAGTACCTGAATCAGGTGTCGGAAGGCCGTCTGAGCCCCGAAAGCAAGACGACCATCCAAGCGATGCTCAGGGAGATTTCTGAAATCGAGAGCATTGGCGATGCCTGCTACAACATGGCCCGCGCCATCAACCGCAAGTTCCGCAGCAAGGAAGACTTTACCGAAGAGCAGTACGACCACATAAAGCATATCATGAACCTGTGCGACAAGGCGCTCGAACACATGATTGCCGTGCTCGACGACAACCAGCAGGTTGACCTGAACCGTACGTTGAACCTTGAAAATGAAATCAACGACTACCGCAAGCTCCTCAAGGGAAAAAATGTCGCCGATATCGAGAACCAGAAATACAGCTACCAAATGGGCGTGCACTACATGGACGTGGTGAACGATTGCGAAAAGCTTGGCGACTACGTGGTGAACGTGGTCGAGGCTCATGCGAACAAAAAATTCTCTACATAATCCCGCTTGCTTTGTGCGAATTACGGTACGAACCTTGTAAATACGGTGTCAAGAAATCTTTTGTACCGCAAGTTTTTCGTGCCAGTTTTTACAAGTAAAATTTGTGTAAAGTGTAGATAAAACCTTTGCGAAGCCGTTGCTTCAGGTATTGGATAAACGCTGTGGTCTTTTTATCTTGTTGTTGGGTAAATTGTGAATATGATTTACATAGTTGAAGACAATTCCGAAATCCGCGAAATGGAAGCCTACGCTCTCAAGAGTAGCGGTTTTGAGGTCAATGCCTTCGATTGCGGGAAAAGCCTGGACGAGGCTATCAAGACCCACATACCAGACTTGTTTGTCTTGGATATCATGCTGCCGGGCGAAGACGGTCTCAGCATACTGAAGCGCCTCCGCACGCAGGAATCTACTAGCAATGTCCCCGTCATCATGCTTACCGCGAAGAGCTCCGAACTGGACAAGGTCAAGGGACTCGATTTGGGGGCCGACGACTATATCGCAAAGCCGTTCGGTGTCCTGGAATTTGTTTCGCGCGTCAAGGCGCTGCTCCGTCGTTCGGGCATGGTGAATGTCGAAGCGGCTGAACCGAAAATTATTTCGCTCGGGGATGTGTCGCTCGACGAGGCCAAGCACGTCGTCACGGCGGGTAGCGAGAATGTGGAACTCACCTACAAGGAATACGAACTCCTGAAACTTCTCGTGTCACATCCGGGGCTTGTCTATTCCAGGCAGCAACTCCTGGAAAAAATCTGGGGCATCGATTTCAAGATGGATACGCGGACGGTTGATATGCACGTCAAGACGCTCCGACAAAAACTGGGCGAGCGAGGCGCGATTATCCAGACTGTCCGAAACGTAGGGTACAAGGCGCAATGAAGGACCGCATCCGCTACAGCCTGATATACATGGGAGTGATTGCGGCGCTCTTGGCGGTTTTTTTTACCGTGCGTGTATTTGAAGGCGAAATGGCGGAGCAACTCAAGGGACTCCTGCGCGAAAACTTGCGCCTCATTGAAACCTCGTACGCGAATGAATCGCTTGGGGGCGAACCCCAGAAACTTGCGAAATTTGCAAGCAAGGATCTCCGCATCACGCTTGTCGATTCGAAGGGCGGGATTCTCTACGACAGCGATGCCGAAGCGGCCAAGATGGAAAACCACAACGACCGCGAAGAGATTATCGATGCGCTCGCGAAAGGCGTGGGCGAGGACCTGCGTTACTCTTCCACATTGCAGGCGAAGGCGTTCTACTTTGCGAAGCGCCTGAATGACGGAAACGTGCTCAGGCTCGGCATGCGCCAGGCGAACTTGCAGAAGGTGTATTCCAAGACAATCCCGTATCTTGTCGTACTGCTTGCGGCCATTGTGGCGGCAGCCATCCTGATAGCCATCGGGCTCAGCCGTACCTTCGTGAGTCCGCTCAAGAAACTTGTGGATCAGCTCGGTACTCCCGAATGGATGAAAATCGAGAACGTCTACAAGGAAATTGCGCCCCTCGTGAATACCATCCGCAAGCAGGACTTGGAACTGCAGCTGACGATAGAACAGCTTTCGAACGAAAAGCAGAAAATGACTCACCTGAAGGATGAATTCACCGCGAATGCCTCGCACGAACTCAAGACACCGCTGACCTCCATTTCGGGCTATGCGGAACTCATCGAGAGCGGCTTGGCGAAACCCGAGGATGTCAAGATGTTCGCGGGTAAAATCCATAAGGAGGCAAGCCGCCTGCAGTCCATCGCGAACGACATCATCACGCTGTCGAAACTCGACAACCATGGTGGCGAACCGTTCGAGCTGGGCGAAAAGGTGAACCTCTGGAACGTTGCGCATTCCTGTGTAGAGAGCCTCGGCCTGAACGCGAGCAAGAAGTCTATCTCGCTTTCGCTGGAAGGCGAAACATCCGCAGAAATCATCGCGAACTCCAAACTGCTTTACGAAATGATTTTCAACCTGGTGGACAACGCCATACGTTACACGGAGTCGGGCGGCAAGGTCGTCGTGCTCGTGGAACAGGACTCCATTGCCGTGAAGGATACCGGTATCGGAATCCCGGAGGAATGCCAGTCCCGCATCTTTGAGAGGTTCTATCGTGTAGACAAGAGCCGCTCCAAGGAAACCGGCGGAACGGGTCTCGGGCTTGCTATCGTAAAGCACATCGCCGAAGTCCTCCATGCGACAATCCACTTGAATTCGATCGTTGGTCTCGGTACCGAAATCAAGGTCGGTTTTACAACCCTTTCAAAAACGAATAAGGTTTTATGACACTTATGATTCTCAAAATGATTGGTTGCCTTGCGCTGCTCATGTTCGGCATGAAGACCATGAGCGAAGGCTTGCAGAAACTCACCGGCGGGCACCTCCGCGCAGTCCTTGGCACCATGACCAAGCACCGTATCGGAGGCCTCCTCACAGGCACGTTCGTCACGGCCTCGGTGCAGTCTTCTACCGCTACGACCGTCCTTACCGTAAGCTTCGTTAATGCTGGCCTGCTCACATTGAGTCAGGCCATTCCTGTTATCATGGGCGCAAACATCGGTACAACGGCCACGGCTTGGATCATGTCCATATTCGGGTTCCAGTTCAACATGAGCTCGGTAGTGTGGCCCTTCTTCGCCCTCGGCATCATCCTTTCTTACACCAAGAAGAACTCGACCAAGAGCCTGGGCGAATTCGTGTTCGGTTTCGCGTTCATGTTCCTGGGCCTTACCACGCTGCGCGAAAATGCTGTGGCTATGGATTTGGCCCACAACCAGGCCGTCATCAACTTCTTCTCGACGACCGGCGGCTGGGGCATCTTCAGCACGCTCCTCTTCCTGTTGCTGGGTAGTGTCCTTACCATGTGCGTGCAGTCGTCTGCCGCCATCATGGCGATTACGCTCTTGCTCTGCAGTAGCGGCGTGCTCCCGATTTACCAGGGTATTGCGCTCGTGATGGGCGAAAACATCGGTACCACGGTGACGTCGAACCTTGCGGCCCTTTCGGCAAGTACGCAGGCAAGGCGCGCGGCCTTGGCGCATATGCTCTTCAACGTGTTCGGCGTGGTGTGGGTATTGATAGTGTTCCGCCCGTTCGTGAACATGGTGTGCAGCATCGTAGGGTTCGACCCGACGTTCGTGCCGCATACCGAAGAAGAAGTTGCCCAGGCAAGCGTCCGTGTGACCTACGCGCTATCTGCCTTCCATACGGCATTCAACCTCTGCAACGTGCTTATCCTCATCTGGTTCATCAAGCCGATGGAAAAAATCATCTGCAAGATTATCCGCGAAAAGGAAGACGGCGAAGATTTCAAGGTCAAGTTTATCAGCGCGGGCCTCATGAGTACCGCAGAACTTTCGCTCTTCGAAGCCCGCAAGGAAATTAACTTGTTTGCAGCCCGCACGCAGAAGATGTTCCGCATGGTGCCCGAACTGCTCGAGATGAAGGACGAAAACGACTTCGTGAAGCTGTTTGCCCGCATCGAGAAGTACGAAGGCATCAGCGACAACATGGAAATCGAGATTGCGAACTACCTGAACAAGGTTTCTGAAGGCCGCCTGAGCCCCGAAAGTAAGACTAACATCCAGTCGATGCTCAGGGAAATTTCTGAAATCGAAAGCATCGGCGACTCCTGCTACAACATGGCCCGTGCCATCAACCGCAAGTTCCGCAGCAAGGAAGACTTTACGGAGAACCAGTACGGCCATATCAAGCATATCATGCAGCTGTGCGACAATGCGCTTACGAACATGATCGATGTCATTAGCGATCTGGCATCGGCCGATGCGAACCGCACGCTGAACCTGGAGAACGAAATCAACGACTACCGCAAGCTCCTCAAGGAGAAGAACGTCACCGATATCGAGAACCAGGAATATAGCTACCAGATGGGCGTGCACTACATGGACGTGGTGAACGACTGCGAGAAGCTGGGCGACTACGTGGTGAACGTGGTCGAGGCGCATACCAACAAGAAGTTCTCTACCTAGTCTAATTCGCCTATAAGCTTCGCCATACTGCATCTCGCTCGCACTCGCTGTATTCTTATACAGCTTCGGTTCGCGTTCTTTGTCTGGCTCGCTTCTAGGCGAATTATTGATATAGCTTTATAAGCTTCGCCATACGGCGTCATGTGAACTATCTCGCCGTACTATTGTACGGCTTCGGTTCGCGAACCTTCGTCACACCGCAGTCGCGTAGCGACAAGCGTGTCCACTAACGCCAAACCCGCGTCATACCGCAGCGCCGAAGGCGCAAGAGTATCCATAGACACGCTCGCCGGGCTACGCCCCGCATCGGTGTGACCTTCGGCAGACTCCTCGCAAATAAAAGGAAGCACCCCTTGCAGGGTGCTTCCTTTATGGATTTGTGAGATTTCCTATGAAGTTTAGAGATTCACCTTGAAGGTCCTGTTGCCTACGCGCACGATGTATGCACCCTTCGCTCCGGTATAGACCTTCTGTTCAAAGCCGAGCCCGCGGGTAACGCGGACGACCTGTCCCATGTGGTTGTATACCGTAATCGGCATGCCCTGTGCGCCGCCGACCACGATGTAGTTGTCAGAGGACCTGTACACCGAGAAGTGCTGGTTCGTGAATGCGATATCCTCGATTGCGTCCGTGCCCGAAGAAGACTGCGGGTTCCACGGTCCCCACGGGTTGGTTTGAGACGAGGAAGAAGTACGTTCCCACGGATTGTTACGAGAAGAGGAGGATTCCGCCACGATGCTGCTGGAGGATTCCGGAGCGGGACCCGAGCCTTCGCCCGCGATGACGATCTCGCCTGCGTTCGGCACGGCGTCGAAGTACACATAGCCGCCGTCAATCTTGGATTCAAGCTTGGCGCCCGCCTGCGTCACGTTGGCGGTGGAACCGCTGTACTTGACGCGCAGGGAAAGCGGGTAGTCGTACTTGGAAATGTTGTCGGCGATGTTGTGGGTCAGCTGGACCGTGATGTTCCCGCCGTTGGAGGAAGCTTGGGCCTTCGATGCCTTGCGTTCCTTGAGGTACATGGCGACATGACCCATCGGGGCAACCCAAATGTCCTTGTCGTTTTGCTGTGCCCACTTGAGAGCGCCGTCGATGGCGTTGATATCCGTCGGCGAGTAGTTGGCGTTGCCGTTGTTCTTGCCCTGGAAACCGTGGGTGAGGAATGCGGCCCAGCCGTTGCTCTGGATGACTTTCTGCATTCTGCCGGTAAAGTCGTTCGTGCTCTTGAGCTGGCCTTCGGCGCCGGTCATGGTGGCGGGAACCTGGGCCCAGTTGGAGGGACCGTCCTTGCCCATTTCATCATTCATGCCCTTCCAGCTGCCGTTGCAGATACGGCCCACGATGTAGTTCTGGAGAACGGCGCTTTCGTTAGGCACGTTGCAGTTCGGGTAGGCGACCGTGATGACGCCGTACTTTTGGTTGATTTTGCCTTCGATGGACTTTTTCGAAGAGGCTTCTTCGCCGCTCATGTTATTGCCGTGGCTATTGCTGTGGCTTGCAATTTCGTGCCCTTCGTCGGCCAGGCCCTGGAATCCGCTCCAGTTGGGGCTCCAGTTCACCACCACGTTGAAGGTAGCCTTGTAGCCATACTTCTTGAACATCGGACCAGCGTCGGTCACGTGGCTCGGAGCACCATCATCGAAAGTAAACGAAGCGGCGCCCTTGCGGAAGCCCGACCAGGTTGCAATTTCGACGTCCTGTGCGAACGCGGATCCCACCGCGAACAACCCAACCGCAGATGCGGCAAAGAGAACCTTTTTCATAAGATATACTCCATAATCATGATTTATACCATTAAATTATCTTTTTGTCGGTGCGATTGCTTATGCGGCAAGGCGTTTCCGTTGTATAGGTTAGCAACGCAAAAATGGCGAATTTTGCGCGAAATGGCCGTTTTTTGCGGGTGTTGTTAAAATTTTACAGGCGCTGCGGGGCGGTTTACCCCGGCTTTTCGGGCCGCGCCGGATTTCTATATTAGGGGCATGATTTTTGACGAGATTCTGAATGACGCCTACGAAAAACGTGAATACCCGGCACTTTCCGCTTTTTTTGCCGAATGGTCGGGTACGAGGCCGTTTCGGGCTCTCCGTGTATTGGTGGCGACACCCGTATTTCGCAATACGCTGCTGGAGTACCGGGCGCTTATCGCGGGCGGTGCGGATCTTGTCGTGGGCGTGGCCGGCGGGATGCCCTGCGACCCGGGAATCGTGGAAGTCTTGCGCGGGAACGGGATTCCCGTAATCGGGCTGCAAGAGGCTCTCGAGATGGAGGCCCGTTGCGCGGAGTCGGGTGATTGCGCGTTCGACCTGATTCTCGATTGTGCGGGCCAGTTTTCGGCATGCCACCCGCGGTTCGGGTTTGTGGAACTCACGCGCAGTGGAGTGCAGTTTTACGAGAAGTGCGAACATCCGGTGTATGTGGCCGATAGCGGGATAGTGAAACGCATCGAGACCTGCCTCGGAACGGGCGAGGGCTACGTGCGGGCGCTCGCGCAACTCGGGTACGATTTTTGCTTAGATTCGGGTACGGACGGCAGTCTTGATGCGGGTCGCGACACTTTAGATTCGGGTACGGACGGCGCGCCTTCCGCCGGCAAGAAGTTTATTGTCTTCGGGAGCGGAAAGGTGGGGCAGGGCATTGTGTTGCAGCTGTTGCGCTCCGGTGCCGATGTCCATGTGGTCACGGACTGCTCGCGAGGTGCAAACCCGTTCCTGGATGCAAACGGCGTGCCGGTCACGGACTGCAACGACCTCGATGCGGTGGCGTCGCTCGTGCGCGGTGCCGACTTCGTGGTGACTGCGACCGGCGTGAAGGGTGCGCTTGACCGCCCGCAGATTGTGGATGCCCTGCTTGCCTCGGGCGCCGTGCTCGCCAACATGGGCGTTGAGGACGAATACGGGCCGGGCGTTCCGGCTAGTCGCGTGCTCGCCGAAAAGAAACCGTTGAATTTTATTCTTGAAGAACCGACGCACCTCAAGTATATCGATGCGTCGCTCGCGCTGCATGCCGCGCTCGGGGAGTTGTTGCTGCAAGAAGGCGGCGCAGTTTATGGTAAGGAAGGCGCGGGCGCGAAAAATGCGGGCCCGCAGGACCCGCCAAGTGAATTGGAACAGCGCATCCTCTCCATGACTATGCAAGATGGCGTTATAGGCCCCGAACTCTGCGAGATGCTCGGCGGCCTGCCGAATGAAAGCGACTAGCAAATGCCTGCATGCTTCACGTGAGCATACACATGGCGAAGCAAAACACTCCGAAAAGGAATGTTGCTATCACGCTCGTCCGGTAGTCGTTGGGGTGGGTCTCCTCGTAATAAAGCTCTGAGAACAGCTTGAAACGCTTGTCGATTATGGCTACGATGCCGAACAAGGTGCACGAACAGAGTGAGGTGATGCCGACTACCATCATGGACCCTCCAGCCACAAAAGGATAGAGAAATCCCGCTACAAAAGGATAGAGAAATCCCGCTACAAAAAGGATGATGCAGAATGCCCTGATGATAAAAGACATCCTGTGGGGAGTATTCTGATAGTCATACTCTAGCTTTTCGGCTTGTTCCTTTAGGAGCTCGTCTATCCGGTCTTCAATGAGCGACTGTTCGTCGGAAGAGTCGTATTCAGGAAGTTCGTTAAGACGTTTTTTCAGCTCGTCGAGAGAGAGCTTCTTGACTTCCTTCTCATACGCTTCGATTTCTTCGTCAGAGAGCAGCATAAATTAAACGCAACGGACTGATGAATACTAGTTCTTCTCGTTTTCCAGCTTCACGAAGAACTTCTTTGTCTCGCGGGCGACAATGCCGCTAAGCAATACCAGTGCCACGAGGTTCGGGAAGGCCATGAGTCCGTTGAAAATGTCGGCGCTAGTCCACACCGCACTCACCGTGAGGTAGGGGCCGATGAACACCGCGGCCACGTAAACCCAGCGGTAGGCGAGGATGGCGTTCTTCTTGCCGCGCCCGATGAGGTATTCCAGGCAGCGCTCGGAGTAGTATGCCCACCCGAGGATGGTGGTGAACGCGAAGAACACGAGCGCCACGGTAAGGATGTACGGGGCGATGGTCGAGCCGCCCGGGAAGTTCGTAAGCCCGCGGCAGAACGCTTCCATGGTGATGTTCACGCCCTGGAGCCCAAGTTCCGGAGTCCAAGCGCCGGTGACTACGATGGCAAGGCCCGTCATGGAGCAGATGACGATCGTGTCGATGAACGTACCCGTCATGCACACAAGACCCTGACGCACGGGTTCTTTTGTTTTGGCGGCGGCAGCGGCGATAGGTGCCGAACCGAGGCCCGCTTCGTTACTGAAGATACCGCGGGCGATACCCTTCTGCATCGCGATGAAGATGGTGCCTACCACGCCGCCGGTGACCGCACTCGGGTTGAATGCCGCCTGGATGATTGTCTCGATGGCGCCCGAAAGCTTCGAGAAGTTGAATCCCAGGATGAGCAGGCAGAAGAGAATGTAGAAGATGGCCATAAACGGCACGATGTAGAGGGAAACCTTCGCGATGCGTTTTAAGCCACCGATGATGACGCAGGCGGTGAAGCCCGCGCAGAGCAGGCCCGCGATGGCCGTGGAGTAAGAGACCGAGTTGCCGGCGAGGTTGATGAATTCGCCGGTGGGGATGACTGTCGCGACCGCCGAGGTAATGCCGTTCACCTGCGTGATGGTGCCGATGCCGAGCAGGCCTGCAAGCACGCCGAACACAGCGAACAGCACGGCGAGCCACTTGAAATTGAGCCCGAAGCGTTCCTTGATGCCGGTCTCGATGTAGTAGAAGGGGCCGCCCAATACCTTGCCGTCGCTGTCGACCTTGCGGTACTTGACCGCGAGCAGGCCTTCGGAGTACTTGGTCGCCATGCCGAAGAACGCGGCGACTTCCATCCAGAAGAGAGCGCCCGGGCCGCCAGTGCCGATGGCGGTCGCGACACCCACGATGTTACCCGTGCCGACCGTTGCGGCAAGTGCGGTGCAGAGAGCCGCAAAACTAGAGACCTCGCCTTCGCCTTCCTTTTCACTGTGTGTCATGTAGCGAAGCGCGTTGGCGAGATTGGTCACCTGCAGCACGCCGAGGCGGCTCGTGAGCAAAATTCCCACGAACAGGATTACGGCAATGAGCGGGATACCCCACACGTAACCGTCGATGGTATCGAGAAATGCGTTCAAAGCTTCCATTTGGAACTCCCTAATGTTAAAGACGTCGCTTCCTGAATTGTCATCCCCGCGGATGATGTCTTTCCCGCGAAGGCGGGAATCTTTACAGAATGCGACTGTCGTAACTCGTTGACAGACAAAAAGATAGGAAAATGTGGTTCGTCCGTCAGCGGGGTGCGTTTGCCGGGAACTGTTTTGCCGAGAATTGCGACTTTTGGGCTAAAAACGGCATTTGTCACTCGCGGCTCGAGCCCTTGACCGCTATCGCGCGCGAGTATAGATTGGGAACATGACCTACTATTTTATCAGCGACTTGCATGTCGATTTCTATGCGCCGATGACCCGCACTGTGGGCGTGTTGCGCAAACATTTCGAAGTATTCTTCGAGCGCAACTTCTTGCCGGCAGATGCCTGCTGCATCGCGGGCGATATCGCGAACGACTACTTTACTTATGTGGAGTTCCTGAAGTTCATTGCTGAAAAGTACAGCGCGGTTTATGTGTGCTTCGGAAACCACGACATTATCACTGAGCATCTGGGGCGCTTCGGAGCAGACAAGGAATTTGCTACATCTGAAAGTAAAATAAAGTACTTCCTTGCCGAGGCTGGGAAAATCCCGAACATTCAGTTGCTTGAAAACCGCATAGCAGAAGGCGTTGCGGGCTGCATGGGCATGTGCGATTTTAAGTACAAACATTCGCCTGCCGCATCTGAAATTGCGAACAAAATCTTGTGGGCGACTCGCTGGTTCGACGCTCGTCACTGGAAATACATGCAGAACAACGCCGACAAACTCTGGCGGCATTACGACATCGTGTTCCGCGAACTTACTGCACAACGCCCGAAAATCATGATGTCGCACTTCTTGCCGCTGGAATTCGAGATGGCGGAACGTTACCGGCAGGACCCCTGCTCGAACTTCTTCTATTTCCACGGGGCGGAATACCTCGAGAACCTGGATGACGGGAGCATCTGGCAGGCGGGCCACACGCACACCGCCATCAAGCGCGAATACACCGACCCGCTAGGCAAAAGGCACTTGCTGCTGTGCAATCCCGTGGGCTATCCCGACGAGAACCCCTTTGCGGAACACGGGCTAAAACAGGAAGATTTCTTGGTGGAGGTTGGGTAAAATATGGAAAATAGATTTTCAAACCTGTACAAAACAACTACAAATATTCAAAATTGTAGTCGTTTTCTTGATAATTTTTCAAAGAAATTCGGAATATCTAAACATTTTCCGTATTTCGTTGAAATTTTGCCGTCAAAAAGGTATATTTACGGTATGGCACAAAAGAATGTTCTATCCGACCAAAAACTTGTCTTTTCGAGCGAGGAACTCCAAAAGCAGGGATTTTCGTATTACCAAATAACGAAAATGGTCGAACAGGGCAAACTTTTTCGGCTCAATAAATCGTATTACGAAAACGCGAACTTTGCCGGCGAGATGAACGATTTCTACTACGTTCAGGCATTTGCACCCCAGGGGGTAGTGTGCCTTCTGAGCGCTGCCGTTTACTATGGTCTGACGACCTTCCGTCCCGATGCCATCGATGTTGCGGTTCCGCCAAAGACAAAGCTTTCCTCGCTGCCAGAATCGCAAAGACTTTCGCTGCATTATTTCTCGGATAGGCGGCACTCCCTTGGCGTGCGCACGATTAGCGAAAACAAGAATCCCTTCAAAATCTACGACATAGAAAAAACGGTCGTGGATATCATATCTAATCGGAACAAGGTCGGAATCGAAGAGACCAAGGAAATCCTGACCAATTATCTTGCAAGGCAAGACCGAAACATCAATAAGCTTTACCGCTACGCAGAAAAACTTTCGTGCCTGAAAATCCTGAAGACCTATCTGGAGGTTCTTGTATGAATGTCCAATCGATAAAGGATAGGCTGAAGAATGTCGCCAAGACAAATTTCAGGTTGTATCAGGAATTGCTCACGGTTTACGGGTTGGAACGGGCCTTGTTCAGAATTGGGAAGTCAAAGTATAGAGAAAACTTCACGCTCAAAGGAGGCATTTTTCTTTATGCTCTCTACGGGAAGGACTACCCTCGTTCTACATCGGATATAGACCTTCGGGCTGACAAAATTAGTGGGACGTTGGAATCGCTTCTTTCGATTTTCGGTGAGATATTTTCTATCCCAGCGGATGACGGACTTGTATTTGATTTGGCGTCGCTCAAGGCTCGCGAAATAAAAAAGCAAGACGAATATCTAGGCACAAACATCAGTATCACAGCTTTACTTGGAAACACGCGACTCCCCGTGTCTATTGATATTGGATTTGGTGATGTAATCGTTCCTTCGAAAAAAGAAATGTCTTTCCCTGTATTGCTGGATATGGAGTGTCCGCTGATTTACGGCTATTCCATTGAATCCGTGCTTGCAGAAAAATTTGAAGCGATAGTTTCGTTGGGTTATGCGAATAGCCGCTTCAAGGACTTCTACGATATCTACGTGATTTTGCAGAGCGAAAAAATTGATGCTGAATTGCTGCAAGAGGCCATTGTCCAGACATTCCAAAACCGAAGGACTACGTTCAATGACATAGTCGTCTTCGAAGATTCTTTCGCAACGGATGAAGAACGCGTTAAAAGATGGAATGCTTTCGTGAAGAAGAAAAATGCTATGGTGCAAGTGACCTTCGACAAGGTTGTTGAGCAAATCAAGGTGTATTTCAAGCCTATTGTGGATAGAGTGGGGTAAAAACTTCAAAATTTTTAACAATTCTCGCTAAAATGGCGCCTTTTATGCCTAAATTCATTTATATTTCAGGTGGATGCCCGATTTTAGCAAGTTCTTATTTTTTGATTTGGAATATAATCCCGAAACACAGAAAGTCCGGGAATATGGCTTTATATTGGGTGAAGAATATGTTCGCGATAGGAATCCCACCAAATTAGAATCGGCAGCTTCAAAAGCAAAGTTTATTGTTGGGCACAATGTACTGCGTCATGACGCCCCGATACTCCGGCAATATTTCTCTATTGATTTTCCGAACGTCAAAGCGCTTGACACATTGATGCTGTCGTCATTGCTATTCCCGCGCAAACCGTATCATAAATTGCGCAAAGAATACCTTCACAATGAAGACGATCCGTCGGATCCGCTGGAAGATGCCAGACTCTGCAAAAAATTGCTAGAAGATTGCATTGAAAAATGGGGAAGTTATCCGTGGCAACTTCAATATCTTCTCTTCCAGTTTTTAAAAAATGAGCCTGGTTTTGCCCCTTTTTTTGAACTGGTCGATGTCCCTAATACGCTAAAGCTACGCCTAAAAATAGCGGAAATACAGCGCTGGTTTACTTCTAATTACGAAAAAGCAATTTGCTTGCGTCAAGATTTTCAGAATGAATGGAAAGCGTACCGTGCTGAATGGTGTTTTCTCCTAACATTGTTCCATGAAGAAGGCCCTAGCGATTATGTGCCTTATTGGGTACGCTATCAATATCCGCATCTTGAAAATATTCTGCATCGCAGACGTCTTGTTCCTTGCGGAGACTCCCAATGTCCATACTGTTCCGAACAATTAAGTTCGACTAAGCAATTAAAAAAATGGTTTGGCTTCGATAGTTTTCGCTCTTTTAACGGGGAAAAGATTCCTCTTCAACAACAGGTTGTTGAGTCGGCGATGCGTGGGGAATCCTTATTGGCAGTTTTTCCGACGGGTGGCGGGAAATCAATGACCTTCCAATTACCGGCATTGATTGCTGGCTCCCAAGTAGGCGCATTGACAGTCGTGATTTCGCCGATTGTCGCCTTGATGAAGGACCAAGTTGATGTTTTGGAAAAACGAAGGCAAATCGGAGATGCTGCCTATATAAATTCCATGCTTTCTCCCGCAGAAAGAAAAGATGTTATTGAGAAAGTCAGCAACGGCGAAAAGAACATTCTATATATTTCTCCAGAATCACTGCGTTCAAATACGACATTCAATTTGCTGAAGCATCGTCGAGTGGAGCGAATCGTTGTAGATGAAGCGCACTGCTTTAGTGGTTGGGGACACGATTTTAGAGTCGATTATCTTTATTTGGCAGACTTTTTGAAAGACTTGCAAAGAGAAAAGAATCTAGAATTTCCGATTTCGGTGAGTTGTTTTACGGCAACCGCAAAGCAATCCGTTGTTGACGATATCTGTGGTTATTTTAAGGAACGCCTAAATCTTGAACTGGTAAAATTCATTAGCCCAGCAAAGCGTACAAATCTGACGTATAAGGTTATCGAATCTTCGGAATCTCCCAACGAACGGCGCAAACAGTTAGTAAATGTTCTTCGCGAATATAAAGGTCCCAAAATCATATATGCATCCAAGGTGAAGACGACGGAATCTTTAGCCGAGGAATTGTACAATCGCGGTTTCGCTAGCGCCTGCTATAACGGTAAAATGGAATCCGAAAAGAAAATGACCATTCAGGACCAATTCCAGAATGGCGAAGTGGATACCATGGTGGCGACTACGGCTTTCGGAATGGGTGTCGACAAAGATAACGTAGAACTAGTTGCGCATTACGAAATTTCAAGTACGCTAGAAAATTACGTGCAAGAAGCAGGACGTGCGGGTCGCGACCCTAAATTGCAGGCCAGCTGTATAGCGCTTTTCAATCCTAAAGATCTTGACACGAACTTTCAAATTCTCCAGCAATCCAAGCTTTCTGCACAAGAAATTTCAGCCGTCTGGAAGGTTTTGAAAAAAACGGTTGGCAACCAGAATCGCATTATCATGTCGGCTCTTGAAATTGCCGATCTATGCGGATGGACAGAAAAAGAAACTGACGCCAGTGTCAATACGACAAAAGTCAAACTCGCCATACTTGTTTTGGAAGAGCAAGGATTCCTGAAGCGCAAACGAAATAGAACTCAGATGTATGGTTCATCTATTTCGGTTGATTCTGCAGAAGAAGCCCGAGAAAGAATCGGTTCAGACAAGATAGAAATCACTAATTCTGTTGAAAATATTGCATATCGCATAATACATCATATCATCAGCAAACGATGGACCCGTTCTCCGGAATGCGCTCTTGACGAACTTACTGTAAATTTAGGCCTGACGCGCGAACAGGCAAATGATGGACTGCGGCTATTGAGAACGCTCAATCTTTTGAACGAGGAAGACGATTGGAGCGCAAGATTACAGAGAAAGGGTAACGATACTCCACGTTCACTCTTAAAAGCCGCATCTGAATTGCAGGAAGAACTGCTGAAAGCATGCGAAGGCAAGGGCGTTAATGACCGCTTTGTCATAGACATGACCAAACTCAATTCCCAGTTAAACCAAAGAGATGACTCTATCGGTGCTTCTACATCTAGACGGAATCTTTTCATTTTCCGTGGCATTCTGCGTTATTGGGCCCACGAAAGTGTCGCTGAAATCCATTTAGTAGAAGCAGGACATCAGGTTTATCAGATAGAATTTCTTGTTCCTCCTGAAAGTGTCAGGGAAAACCTCAAGAAGCAATGGCAGATATTTGACAAGGCCATTGATGCATTGACGGATATGCAAAAGGAACAAACTCATAAAAATGGAAATATCGTCTGGTTCTCCTTAAATAGTTTAATGAGAAAAATGTACGGCGAGAAAGCGGTTGGCCGTATTGAAATGCAAAAGCAACTGGAGTATGCTCTTCTCTTCTTGCACTTAGTTGGTTCCATTACATTGGACCATGGCCTTGTTGTTTTTTATACCGGACTTGTCTTGGAGTTGAATCCAGATGCAAAACAGCGCAGTTTTACTCCAAAAGACTTCGAAATGCTTAATGCACATTATAAGCATAAAGCAGAAGCGATTCATATTGTTGGTGAATACGCTAAGATGATGCTTACCAATGAGCAAATGGCTCAGCAGTTGCTAGATGATTATTTTGTAATGGATATTGCAGATTTCCGTTTGAAGTATATGCAGGGTGTTGCCCAGATGGATTCTGTATCCGATGACTTAAAGCGAAAAATTGAAAAAGTCAATGACGAACAACGCAAAGTCATAAAAAGTCGCAAGAAACATATTCTGGTAGGAGCTGGTCCCGGTTCGGGAAAAACACATTTGCTTGTCCATAAAGTCGCTTCGCTCTTGTGGATAGAAGAGGCAAAGCCCGATTCTATCTTGTGCTTGACATACACACGCGCTGCATGCCGAGAACTCAGAAAGCGCCTGTTCGATTTGGCTGGACCTTTGGCGGCAAAAGTAGTCATTACCACATTCCATTCACTAGCCTTCTCTATACTCGGAGTACAGGGTAATAAAAAAGCTCTTGAAAATGCCGACGATGTTGTTTCTAAGGCGGCTGAACTTCTTGAATCCGGAGAAGACGTTGGCGTAGGTGCCCCCGGTGTTATTCTTGTTGATGAATTCCAGGATTTGTCTGCAGGAGAATACCGCCTATTGCGAGCTCTTTATGATTTAGGAGAAAAAGATCCCCGCGTTATTGTCGTTGGAGACGATGATCAAAGTATTTTTGCTTTCCGTGGAAGTTCTTCTCAGTATTTCCAGAAATTTGCTGATGAATTCCCGAATACAGAAAAATTCTACTTAACGACAAATTACCGCTCTGTCGCTGGACTTGTACGAGCGAATGCAAAATTACTTGATTTGATGACAGAACGAGTAAAAGAAGGCTCACAACAGTTTGCACTAAAACAGGACAAGGCGTCGCTAGCATTCTATGAAGAAAGCGACAAGGCTACAGCGGCTTTTGCTGCAGCAGAAATTCTGGCAAAAAGATTTTCATCAAATTCAGCAGAGTCCTATTGTATTTTGACGAGAGATAACGCGGAAGCCTTTTTGGCTGCTGCTAAATTAGAGGAGAAAAATATCCCATATCGCCTTCTTAAAGGGCGAGACAAGGACAAATGTCCCGTTGAAAAAACACGAGAAATTTTAGGATTCAGCAAAATACTCCAGGAGGACCCGCGCGTAGGTAAATTCCCGTGGAGTGCAAAAGAATTCAGGCGACTTGCAGACGATTACAAAACAAACCATAAAACAGAAAGTTCTTTTGAATTGCTAGATGCATTAGTAAATGATTTTATAGAGACCGAAACAGCTTGCGGAGAAGACGAAATTACATTAGGTGATTTCAACCAATATTTGAGCGAAGTGTCGTATAGCGACTTTGCAACGAAAAACATGGGTGCGGTTTCTATAGGGACAATGCATAGTGCAAAAGGACTTGAATGGGATAATGTAATCCTTGCGCTAGGTCCGTGGGCATTGAAAGATGCCGACGAGAAAATAGCACAAGAAAATTATCGTCTGCTTTACGTCGCTGCGACACGAGCAAAGAAATCGCTAACTATTATTGGCGCTGAAAAAATGCTGCCGCGAGAATGGTTAAGCCATTTTGTCAAGCAAGGTAAAATTAACGGTGTGACCATCCCGAAGGTTCTGCATATTGAAACAGGACTCAGTGACATGGCTTTGGGACAGTATCTGAAAAAAGGTGATTCTAGCGATGTTTTTGTTGAAAAGCTACAACAGGTGTTAGAAAAAGAATCGATAGGAACATCCCTTTCCGTAGAACTTCATCCCAAAACAGGAAACTACTGTATAAAACAAGGTTCACTTTATTGGGCGTGGTTCGCAAAGGATTTTACTGGCGGCCTTGTGAAAAGCCTGGCAAAGAACATCCTTGTTCCACAAAAGGCGATCCTTTCGCAAGTTGTCCGCTGGACATCTGAAGACGGGCAAGAAACCTGGGTGCCGTTGTTTAGAGTGGAATTCGCGAGAGCGTAATTTGTCGCCTGAAGCTACCTATTCCTTCACCCGATACTTACCCTTGCCATGCCCTGCAACGGGCTCGATGATTTCAAGAGAAAGCAGTTTCTTGATAAGAGAGGTCGCGGCGATCGGCTTGCAACCGGTCAGTTTCATTGCCTTTGAAGCGCAAAAAAAAATCTGTGTTTTTTCAAATTGTCATAATATGACATGCGAGGAATGTATATTTGCATTGAGAACACTTTACCCCGCCTTTTTTTGCTTGTAGGCGGATTGGAGTAGAAGATGAATGAAGTTGAAAGCAAAATTCTTGTGTTGAGAGATCAGCGAGTTATCTTTGATTGCGATTAGTTAATGTTGCCGAGAAAAAGGAGGTGGTCAAAAATTTAGACCACCTAGCCAAGCTAAAATACAGTCCTGTTAATCCGACAGCCTTTACTGAACGCGGTCTCTACATGCTTGCGACAATTTTGAAAGGGAGTGTCGCAACGCAAACAACTATCAACATCATCAATACATTCGTAGAAATTCGCGAGTTGTCTCGTGCCATTGCTCGCGTTCCTGAAGTTGTTGATGAAAATGAAAAGAAGTCTTTGTTGAAAAGAAACGGCGAAATCATTTCTAATGTCCTCGCCTCGGATTCTACAAGTTTGGAAAGCGAAACGGAAATAGAATTGAGCTTCGCGTTTTCTAGGCGCAGCATATTCAATGCCAATCCCCACATTTTGGTGCTGAATCCCCGTATTTTTGTCTCCGAACCCCGCTTTTTTGCCTTTTTTACGAAAATTTTCGCGATTGTCATCTTTTGACACTTGAAGAATGTATTTTTATGGGCAGAAACACTCTTTTCAGGAGACATAATATGAAAAAGATGCTTTTTCTTCTGATTGTGGCGATATTTCCCGCCCTTGCAATGGCGTCGCCTTTTGGGCTGAAAATGGGCATGACTCTTAAGGATATTGCCAAGGAATGCGAGGGCAAACCCGAGTTCGTAAAAAATGACGCCTACATAATCAAGCCTAAGAAAAGTCATCCGTCATTTGAACATTATATTGTATTCGTTGACAAAAATAAGGGTTTGTATCAGATTAAGGCAATTTCTTCGGCTATCAGTACAAACGATTATGGAACAGAATTGCAAAGTTCATTCAACGCCACAAAAGATCGTGTCGCAAAGAGATACGGGGAACCTACGATTCGCGATGAAATTGACCCGGGATCAGTTTTTCAAGATGGTAATTACTGGATGTACACTTTAAAGGGTGGTGCTCGTACTTTGGCCGCCATTTGGGGAAAGGACGAAAATCTTGCTGATAATCTTGATATGGTCATCCTCGAGTGTTCCGCAAGCGAGATTTCAACTCATCAGGGATTCTTAATTCTTTATTATTTCTTCAAAAACTCGGATAATATTGAAGACGAACAGGATTCCGTGCTGTAGAAAAAGGCTTAAAATAATTTTCGGAGGCAAACCTATGCGAAATTTAAAAATCATATTGCTCGGGATGCTGGTTGCTGTTGCTTGTGCGCAGGCCGGAGGTTCGGCATCTGTTGTCGCCAAGAAGAGCAAGACGAAAGGGTTCACGTATTCCTTTGAGACAAGGGAGCGCTTTGTCGGTGAGTGTATTAAAGGGGCGAACCAGCAGGTGTGTTACTGTGTTTTGGGCAAGATCCAACAGCAATATAGTGAGGTGGACTACTGGAGATTGGAGAATGATTTACGAAAAAATATTGACCATCCGAATTATATTGCGTATTTGACGAAATCTGTGGAAGAATGCGACCAAGAAGCTGCTAGAAAAAGTTCTGGTAGCCGTGGTGGTCTTTTTGGTGGAGGCGGGGGTGGTATTTCGACCAGGTCGAGATAAAACCGTGTGACATATTTTTTTGTATATTGTTTTTACACCAGAAAAGGTGGTATTATGGATCATTTCCGCACATTGCGGGATGATCCTTTTTGTTTTAAAAGGAGTCAAAAATGGCGAAAAAGACAATAAATCGGTATATGAACCCGCGAAATGAAAACGACGCTACTTGCATATTCCCTATCATTTTGTTATATTCAAAAACGGAGACTAAATGATGAAACAGTTTACTCCATCTGAGGCCAAAAAACTTGTAAAGGATCTTCTCGCCGAAAAGAAGAAAAAGGCGGAGTATTTCCAAGAAAATGGCACCCTTAAAGGCTTTGCTTCCGCAAAGTAGTTTCAATGTTTTATCCCATCATTGAAGACGGGGACGTCTTTTATTTCGAGACGGATACCCATAACAAGGTTTCCGTAGAATTCAGTGATTTGACAAACTTGTTTGAGTCGGTTTTTCCTATTTTCTGCGTTGACATCTATAGAACACAAAATACTGAACGTGTCAATGAGTTCTATGGGACTAAAACCCGCGATACAATTGTCAAAATAATCAAGGAATTCTTTGACAGGTACGATTGTGCCCTAGTTGCTTTTATTGACACATCGACGGATAAAAAGGGGCGGGCGAGGAACCGCCTGTTCCAGTCGTGGTTTGATAAGTTTGGCAGGGATGATTTCTTGATAGAACCGCGGGAAATTGTTTTTAGCGAGTCGGAATCTTACTCGTTTCTAATTATTCGCAAGTCCTATGGGAACGCTTTGGCGCTTGTTGAGGCTTTTGATAGGTTTATCAAGCTTGCGAACGAACCGGAAGGCTAGTTTAAAACTTTTTTTTCTTGAAAATATCCTCCTTCTCCCTCCTTGTAGAAATGTAAACTTTTTTCTATATTTGCGCCCGAAAATTGAATTCCGCGCGTCCTGACGCCCGAAATGGCAAAAAATGCCTAAAATGGGGCCCGATATTCGCGGAAAGGAGCCAAGATGAGCAAGGATTTGAAGGAACAGGCGCTCGAATACCATTCCATGGGCAAGCCCGGCAAGATCGAAATCGTGCCGACCAAGCCGCACAGCACGCAGACCGACCTTGGTCTTGCGTACACTCCGGGTGTAGCTGTTCCTTGCTTGGAAATTGAAAAGGACAACAACCTGGCCTACGAATACACGGGCAAGGGCAACCTGGTCGCGGTGATTTCTAACGGCACTGCGGTTCTTGGCCTCGGCGATATCGGCGCCCTCGCGGGCAAGCCGGTGATGGAAGGCAAGGCGCTCCTGTTCAAGATTTACGCGGGCATCGACGTCTTTGACATCGAAATCAACGAGAAGGACCCGAAGAAGTTCATCGAAATCGTGAAGGGTATCGCCCCGACGTTCGGCGGCATCAACCTGGAAGATATCAAGGCTCCGGAATGCTTCGAGATCGAGAACACGCTGAAGGCGGAACTCGACATCCCCGTGATGCACGATGACCAGCACGGTACGGCCATCATTTCTTCGGCGGGCCTCCTGAATGCCATCGAGGTTGCGGGCAAGAGCATCCGCGACGTGAAGATGGTGGTGAACGGTGCCGGTGCTGCCGCCTGCGCCTGCACTCGCCTGTACTTGTCGCTCGGCCTCAGGAAAGAAAACCTGGTGATGTGCGACAGCAAGGGCGTTATCCGCAAGGACCGCAAGGGCTTAACCGAGGCGAAGGCGTTCTTTGCGACTGACCGCACCGACATCGAGACTCTTGAAGATGCCATGAAGGGTGCCGATGTGTTTGTTGGCCTCTCGAAGGGCAACATCCTGACCCGCGAGATGGTGCGCAGCATGGCCGACCAGCCGATTGTCTTCGCGCTGGCGAACCCGACTCCCGAAATCAGCTATGAAGAGGCGATGGCAAGCCGTGGCGACCTGATTTTTGCGACGGGCCGCAGCGACTACCCGAACCAGGTGAACAACGTCATCGGTTTCCCGTACATTTTCCGCGGGGCCCTGGACGTACGCGCGACCTGCATCAACGAGCACATGAAGCATGCGGCTGTGCGTGCGATTGCGGCACTTGCGCACCAGCCGGTGCCCGACGTGGTGAACATCGCCTACAACGCGCAGCGCTTTACCTTCGGCAAGGAATACTTGATTCCGAAGCCGCTTGACCCGCGCCTGCTTACGGAAGTTTCTATCGCGGTGGCGAAGGCGGCCATCGAGAGCGGTGTGGCCCGCAAGCCGATTACCGACTGGGACGCTTACTACGACAAGCTCCGCGACATGATGGGCTACGACAACAAGCTTATCCGCCAGTTCAGCGATACCGCCCGCAGCAACCCGAAGCGCGTGGTGTTCGCCGAGAGCAACCTGAACATGCTCAAGGCTGCCGTGCAGGCAAAGGTGGAAGGCGTTGCACACCCGATTGTGCTCGGCAACCCGGAACGCATCCAGATTATCGCCCAGCGCGAACAGCTCGACCTTACGGGCATCAGGATTGTGAACCCGCGCTCGCCCGAGGAATTCGAACGCCGCCGCAAGTACGCGACGATTTATGCCGAGGAGAACGGCCGCAACGGCGTGACGCTCGACGAGGCACGCGACGACATGTTCGAACCGAACCATTTTGGCATGATGATGGTCAAGACGGGCGATGCCGACGCGTTCATTACGGGCGGCTACTCCAAGTACAGCGAGACCATCGAACTTGCGAAGGAAATCATCGGCATCCGCGAGGAATACAAGCACTTCGGTGCAATGCATATCCTGAGCACGCGCAAGGGAACGTTCTTCCTGGCCGATACGCTCGTGAACCGCGACCCCGATGCCGAAACGCTCGTGGATGTCGTGAAGCTCACGCACGACGCGGTGCGGTTCTTCGCTCACGAGCCGGTGATGGCGATGCTCAGCTACGCGAACTTCGGCAGTGACAAGGAAGCGGCCCGCGGTACGGCAAACAAGGCCCGCGATGCGGTGAAGATGATTCACGAGCAGTTCCCGGACTACATGATCGATGGCGAAATGCAGGTGAACGTGGCGCTCGACAAGCAGCTGCGCGATACCAAGTACCCGTTCAACAAGCTCAAGGGCCAGACGGTCAACACGCTTATCTTCCCGTGCCTCTCTTCTGCAAATACGACCTGCAAGATGCTCCTCGAGATGGGCGTGGGCGAATCCATCGGCCCCGTGCAGATGGGCCTGAACAAGCCGGTGCATTTCACCGACTCCGACGCCTCCGTGCACGATATCTTCAACCTGACGGTCGCCGCCGTAATCGACGCGATTGTGCAGGAGAAGAAGGACGAGGAAAAGAGCCGCAAGAAGTTCGACAAAATGTGGTAAGGACCACGACGAACGAGCGGTCTGGTGAGCCAGAGGCGACCTTTGGACACTTAGCACTTTTATACGATACTTGGTGCTTTAGCACCTTAGTAGAGTTATCCTCTTTGGGGAAGCGCTTAGTGTACATGGCCACCTTTAGGTGGGAGCGAGTGAGAAACCGGAGGTTCGGCTCCTGATACGACGAACGAGCGGTCTGAAAATATCCCCCGCAGCATTCGCTGCGGGGGATTTCCACACATCCCTCTTGGGGATTAGCCCGACAAGGACACTCCTGCCTTGCGGGCTTTATGTTACTTCAGGAGAACCTTCTGGGCGTAGCGCTGGCTGCCCTGCTTCACGATGAGCATTGCGGCGCCGCGGTAGTTGCTCTGCAGTTCGACGCTGTTCGCGCCCTTGCTTGCGCTGAAGGTCTTCTGGTCGATGACCTGGCCCATGAAGTTCATGAGCGTGGCGCTTGCCATGCCTGCGGTGGCGGCGCTGAACGAGGCGGTCACCGTGCCGGGACGAACGCTCACGAGCATCTTGGAACTTGCCGCGCGGACAGGCCTGATGGCGTTTGATCCGATATCGCCTGTGCCGTTGAGGGCGACAACCTTGCCGGTGGCGGTGCCTTCGAGTCCGGGTTTCTTGTCGAAGTCATCGATGATTTCGATAGAGCCGTCGGCCTTGATGCCCGCGATGTAGTCAAAAGTGATTGTGCCGGTGACCTGCGTACCGTAAAGGTTCAGGCCGATGGCATTTGCGGAGTTGAGGTCGGCTGGTTCGGTGCGGAAATCTTCCCACTTGACCTGGATTGTCTGGAACTTGGATGCGTTGAGTTCCTGGTCGGCCTGCTGCAGTACGGGAGCGTCGAACCATGCCCAGCTGCCACCGGTCATCATAAAGAGGTCCATGGAGGTCCAGCCGAAATCACCGCAACCATCGCCTGCGCCGGTGCAGGGGCCTGCGGAAGCGACTTCGCCCTTCAGGCGAACTTCGATACCCACGTACTGGGAAAGATCCTTCTTTGTGCCAGAAAGGTTGATGCGCAGTGTACCCACTTCGCTGGAGTCAGAGGTCTTGGTCGCGTAGGTCACCAGTATACCCTTGCCTTCGCCTTCGGGAATATCGGGGTTCTGGTTGACGAGAGAATCAATGCTGTTGCCCGGGAGAGCGGCCTGGCCGTATGCTTCGCGCATAGAGTTAAGTGTTTCGACGTCGGTAATGTCGCCCACGTTGCCGCCGAACTTGTTCACCTGGCGGCGGATAATCGTGAAGTTGCCATCGCCTTCATCACCGGTATCCCACACGCAGGGGACGAGGCCGTTTTTCTTGGCTGAGGCAACGGTGTAGCCGTACCAGGCTGCACGGGCCTTCAGGTGAGCCTTCAGGTTGTCACCAGTGAGGGACAGACGCTTGACGGCGCCCATTTCGCCGATTACAACAGGGATACCATTGTCGTAGAAGCGGCTCTTGAGTCCGCTGAACAATTCATCGATTGATTTTTTGGAACCGAGGGCGGAGCCGGAACAGGTGTGTGCGGCATCGTTACCCGGGGTCTGGTCTTCCCAGTAGTAGAACATCTTGCCCCAGCTTTCGTCGCCGCTGGTCATCAGGGAGAACTGATACGGGTAGAAGTGGATTTCGGCCATGGTGTAGCCTGCGCCAGCCGGGTCTTCCGGGTACATGGAGGCGAGGAGCGGAGACTTGTCGATTTCGGTACGCGGGGCCTGCACGACCACGATACGGGTGGCGTTGTTTCCGCCGGTAGAACGCACTGCCTTGATGCATGCTTCATGGAACTGCTTGAGAACCTTCATGCGGTTCTCGTCGAAGGCCCACTGGCCGTTGTCCGCACCGCCGTTCCACGGGTCGTTCACGCCGGGTTCGTTGGCGGATGCGAAAATCAGGTGCTCGTCGTAAGCGGCGAACTTGGTAGCGATCTGCTTCCAGTAGCTTTCCTGCTTGGCGGCAACGGTTGCTGCAGAACTGTTCACGAGACCAGTTTTGTCGTAGCCTTCGCCGTCGAACACGTGGTCTTCGAGCCAACCGCCGTCCCAGTGGCTGTTCAAGATGGCGTACATGCCGTTGTTGATGACGAGATCGACGACGGTCTTTACAGAGTCA
The DNA here is from genome assembly GCF_900129735.1 of Fibrobacter sp. UWCM. NCBI lineage: Bacteria > Pseudomonadati > Fibrobacterota > Fibrobacteria > Fibrobacterales > Fibrobacteraceae > Fibrobacter > Fibrobacter sp. UWCM. The sequence continues at coordinate 77,707 of NZ_FQWR01000016.1, forward strand.
AGCCAGCCGGCATTAATTGTTCCGTTAGAGGCGTGGCTGTCCCAGGCGCAGGGAATACGAACGGTGTTGAAGCCGGCGTCCTTGATTGCCTTCACGTAAGCGGCATCCGGGAAGGGGTTGCCCCATCCTGTCGGACCACCTTGGTTGCCCGGCACTTCCATGGTGTTACCGATGTTGTAGCCGAGACCCATGTCGGGGTAAATCTCGGTCGCCTTGGGGAGGGCGAACGCAGCCGTGCTTGCGAGCGAGAGCGCGCCGAACACGAGACCAAACTTTCCGATACCAAACATATTGACTCCTTGAAGGTATGTGCGGGCATAACTTGCCCGGTTGTCTGTTTTCTATGAAATTAGATTCTGGGACCCCGAAAATAAAGAAAAATGTGTTCCTGCGCGTTTTTTGCGGTGTAGAATACTCAACGGGGTACAACAGGGCCGATTTCGGGTTGTTTTTGCCGGTCTTACTGCTGTTTTTAGGCATCTTTACATACCAAATGCATGAAAACTCGCTTTTAGTATGTAAAAATGGCCGAAAATCGTGTGAAAAATCGACTTCTAGGCGTGTTTTTGCTGATTTTTGCCTGAAAAAGTTGCTTTTTAAACCATTTTTTCTTGAATTTTACATACTAAATGCCTGAAAAAGCCGGAAAAGTATGTAAACCGGAAAAAAAGAAACAACCCTTTACATACCGTGGGGTTGTTTTGCTATATGGTGGTATGTAAAGGGTGTTATTTTAAAGCTTGTAATGCGGCTTTTGGGGCCGCGCATCTGTTCGCACGCTATTGGCGCATCAGTTCGCGTTATTTCACCTGCACGCGGAGGGTCTGCGAGCCGCTGCGGGCAATGTACATGCCCTGACGGAGCCCGCGCAGGTCCATTTCGCTATGGCCGCTTGCGATTTTCGCGCTTGCCTCCCGCACCATGTTGCCGTTCAGGTCAAACAGGCGGATGGTGGCGTTCGAGCGGAGCATGCTTCCCTCGCGTACGAGATTCGCGTTAACGTGACTGCCCGCGAGAACGTCGGGCGATATTCCCGTCCAGCCGCATTCCGGAATCATGGCATCGCAGGGGGAGATTCCCGAACTGCTCGATGCCGGCGCGATTGCTGAACTGGAAACAGGCGCGATTGCGGAACTTGATGCCGGCGCGATTGCGGAACTGCTTGAGGCCGGCGGAACGATCGTGCTGCTGCTCGTTGCCGGATTCTCGTTCCCGCCGGTAATGAAGTCTTCTACGTGCGTCACGCCGTTGTTCACGTAGTTGCCGAGGTTATACACGCTGCGCATCGCGTTGATGACGTCGGTTTCGAGCACCTTGCCCACAGGGCTGCTCTGGCGACGGATGTAGGCCATGTTGTCGTAGCCGGAATTGCTCTCGTTGCCCATGTCCCAGAGGATTGGCGTGAGCCCGTACTGCTTGGCCGCGCTCACAACGTCCTTGTGCCACTGTACGCGGCCCTGCTTGTGGAGGTTCAGGTCGTTGCCGCTCAGTTCCGGTGAACGCACATTCGCGCCGAATTCGCCGACAATGACCGGGTAACCTTTGTCCACGTAGTTCGTCTTCATCTTGGCGAACTGTTCCTGCGGGTGGCCGATGCCTGCGATTTTGGAATCGATGGAACCTGCCCACGCGTTGTAGCCCGCGTTGCGCTTGGGTTCGCTTGCCTTCTGGTAATTACCGTAGTAGTACTGCGGCATAATGGGCTCGCTTGCGCCCCAGTCCTGCTGGCTTGTCATGAGCGTGTACTGGTACGGGTCGTAGTAGTGCACCTCGAACATCAGGTAGCCTGTTACTTTGTCCTTAGGGAACGTGCTAACGGGAGCGTTCGCGACAGACTTGTCGATGTCGGTGTTGAGGCCCTGGATAATCAGCGTGCGGGTGGCGTTGTTCCCGCCCGTGGCGCGCACGGCGTCAATAAACGTCTGGTAGTAGTGCATCAGCGTGCTTACGTGCTGGGCCGTCCAGGTGTTCACATTCGGGCCGGGCTCGTTCGCGCCCGCAAAAATCAGTCGTTCGTTGTAGTTCTTGAATTTGTTCGCAATCTGCGTCCAGTACGTCTTCATCTTGTTGTCAACAGTCGAGTTGACGCTCGTGCCGATGTTTGTCTGGAACCAGCCGCCTTCACCTTCGTGGTGGATGTTCAAAATCGTGTAGAGGCCCGCGCGCATCGCATAGTCGACGACTGTCTTCACGGAATCGAGCCAGGTCTCGGTGACCTTGCCGCCGCTCGTGTGGCTATCCCATGCGCAGGGAATGCGCACCGTGTTGAAGCCTGCCGCCTTCACGGAATCGAGCAGGGCCTGCGTGGGGAAGGGGTTGCCCCATGCGGTCGGGTTGTTCGGCACTTCCATGGAGTTGCCGATGTTGAACCCCATGCCCATGTTGGCCTGGACCTGCTTTGCGGTGGGGAGCGCCGCCGTTGCAGAGATTGCGCCCGCGATGGCGAAAATGGCTGTTTTTGCGAGAATTTGCTTCATTTGGATTCCTCTGAAAGTAACCCTAATACCACTACACGCCTTAAATGTATATTGTGGGTGGCGGAAGGGGGCGAGAAATAAGGGGCATGGCAAAAATACTATTGAACGATTTACAACAAAGTGTAAATTTTTTGTTGCGAGAAGAGTTTTTATATTTCCAATAGGGTGTTTTTCTCGAAAAAGGCGGGCTAGGATGATTCATTTTGGTCGGACATTTTTTGCTGCTCTTGTATATGCGACGCTGTTTGCTTTGCTTGGTGCGTGCGGTGATAGCGGTACCGACAAAGAACTGGATTCCCCGTATACCGAAAAAAGGACGCTTTCGGGCTTTGTGCAGAAGGGCCCGTTCTCGAAGGGCTCAAAAATTTCGATACAGGAACTTGACGCGGTTACACTTTTGCCGGTAGGCGAAAAGATCGAAGGTACGGTTCTGAATGACGAGGGGACCTACTCCCTGGAATTCAGCGAATTCGAATCCCCGTATGCATTGCTTACGGCCGTGGGTACGTACCGCGATGAACTCACGGGTGAAAAAACAAAAGCGACGGTGACCTTGAATGCGCTGGTAGACCTTACTGCCCGCAAGTCGGCGAACGTGAACTTACTTACGCACCTGGAATATTTGCGCGTGCTCTATCTTGTAAGGGAAGAGGGCTTGACCGTCGCGGAAGCGAAAATGCAGGCGGAGCGAGAGGTGCTCAGGGCCTTTGGAATCAGTGGCGACTTTGCCCTGGCCGAAGACCTGAATATCTATAGCAATGGCGACGGAAATGCGGCACTGTTAGCGATAAGTGTGATTATGCTGGGTGGTCTGGAGAAGGATGGCGGATCCGGACTCCCGTTCGGCCTTGCAACGAAGAATGACGATGGCGAGGAAAACTCGAAACTTGCTGAGCGAATCACGGATTTTGCAGAAGACCTTGAAAAGGATGGCCTATGGAAAAACGGGCGCACCGCTGCGAATATGGCCGACTGGGCGGTGGAACAGGGCTTGAACGGTAAGTTCGATTCGTTCCGTACGCAGGTTGTTTCTTACATAGAATCCTTCTGGTGGAAAATCTATGGGTTCGATGCGTGCGACTCGACGTTGGATGGGGCCGCATGGCTGAACGACAATCCCTACAGTGCAAATAGGGGTGTTTACTTTATATGCAAGAACGGCAAGTGGATCCCCGAAAGGAGGGGAGATGACAGTAAGGATACCACGGATGTCAAGGACTCGACGCAGGTTAGGGATACGACAGATGTTGCCGACACCACGGCTGTCAATGACACAACTTCGATTGCCGACACGAACAGTGTCGCGGATACTACGTTTGTCGACACTCTGAGCGATTTCGAAAAGGATATAGGAGGCCAGAGGTGCACTTACTTTGGACGAATTATACATGGCGTTGTTGATACGAACAATGCGTATTTCTGCGATGGTGTTAAATGGAAACTTTTCGATGGCGATGAAAATGCCCAGTACTATAAGTTGGTGGATAGCCGTGACGGCCGAATCTACCGCTATGTGAGAATTGATATCCAGTACTGGATGGCGGAAAACCTGAATTATGGCGATACTGCATATAGTTGGAACGAGGCGAAGACCGCGTGTCCGGCCGGATGGCACCTTCCGAGCAAGGAAGAGTGGGATTACTTGTTCAGGAGTATAGGTAGCACGTCACAATCTGAACTGGATAAACGCGGTTTTGCGGCAAGGCCTGCCGGACTGCTGGGCGTGAGTTATTGGACGAGTTCGTATGACAAGGATTCCCAAGGCAGATACCCGTATGACATCTTTTTTTCAAATACGGGAACAGGGTTGTCGAAGTTGCATGATTCGACTTCACGATTCCCGGTCCGTTGCGTGCAGGATTACGAAACGCTTTCTGCGTGCGATGAGGAAAATTTGCACAGGGTCGCGAGATATAACAACATGGTCTACTATGTCTGCGAAGAAGACGGCTGGCATATGATGAACTATGACGAATATAACGAGTTCAAGTGGACGGGCGCGGAGGAAGGCAAAACACTGTGGGATGGCTCTGACCCGCGTATATGCTATGTTTTCGATAATGGTGCTTGGTACGAACGTGATAGTTCCAACTGCAAATTAGGACTTGGTGGCTGTACTGCGGCGCGACAGGGGGAATTGTCGAAGTCGTCTAAATCCGTATGGTACACTTGCGATAATGGCACTTGGGTGGGGACAATGGATTCCACTGTGGACCAGATAATGTTGGGCACCGATTACGACGAGGGCACTGTCGTGAAATGCCCGTCAAATGGCCGCTACTGTGTGTTCCAGGATGGCCATTGGCGCGAGGGAACCAAGATGGATAGCATCCTCTATTCTTTGGGAGGCACCCCGTGCATGGTAGAGGGTGATACGTCCAAGGTGAAGTATGAAGGTGAATACTATGTGTGTCGCTACGTGTCGTGGCGTGCGGTTCACATGCAATGGGAAACGGCTCCGCTGATATACAATGATACCTACGAAGACCGGGATGAGTGTAGTGCGACAGGGCTATATGGGGACGGTTCTTTCCATAATAAGCACGATAATGCGACAGGACGCATTTATGTTTGCGAAGATGGCGGATTCCGGTTGCCCACGGAAAGGGAAATGCGATTGAATTTAGGCTGTACCAGTTATATCTATGGTAAGAAAATTACGGTGAACAATACGCATTTCGTGTGCAGCGAAGACGGCTGGAAAATAGATTCGACCGCGTGGGAATATGGCTCGTTCATGGATACGCGCGACGGCAGGGTGTACAAGACAATTGACATCTGGGGCCAGACATGGATGGCTGAAAACCTGGACTACAGGGATTCGGTTGCAAAGCCCGAACTGGAAGGGAACCGCTGGTGCTACGGCAATGAGGCTGAACAGTGCGACGCTTACGGCTCTTTCTATTCCTGCGAATTGTCCAGCCAGGTATGCCCTGCGGGTTGGCATTTGCCGTCGATATCGGATTGGTTTGAGTTGTACAATTTTATAGTGCTTATGGGTGGTGACCCGCAGAGTGGTTTGCGGGCGAAGGATGGCTGGTTAGATTATTCAGACAACGTCAATAATGGAACGGATGTGTTGGGCTTTACGGCTCTCCCTGGCGGAATCATGTATGGAGAGAACTCGTATGGAAGCGCTACGCAGGAAGCATGGTTCTGGTATGCACAGGACTGCTCGCTGAACGAGTATGAAGCGTTCTATTTGTCCAGCGAGGAAGTAAACTTTGTTACGAGCTCCGTTTCGGGAGGCAAGATAACGGATGCGTATAGCATCCGTTGCATAAAGGACTAATGTGCTTCGAGCCAGTTCTCGCCGAAGCCGACGCTCGCCACGAGCGGAACCTTCAGTTCCATGGCGCCTTCCATCTCGGATTTCACCATCTGGGCCATCGCTTCCACCTGGTCGCGGGGGCATTCGAACACGAGTTCGTCGTGCACCTGCAACATCATGCGGAGCGGCAGGTTCTCTTCGTTGATGCGCTTCTGGATGCGAATCATCGCAATCTTGATGAGGTCGGCGGCGGAGCCTTGGACGGGAGTATTCACGGCCATGCGCTCGGCCATCTGCGATTCCATGCGGTCGCTAGAGTCGATGCCTGCAATGTAACGGCGGCGGCCCGAAAGCGTTTCTACGTAGCCGTCGCGGTGGGCGGCCGCCTTGGTATCTTCAATAAACTGCTGTACACCCTGGTACATCCCGAAGTAACCGTCGATAAAATCCCTTGCCTGCGACATCGGGATTTTCAGATCGCGGGCGAGGCGAAATGCTGTCATCCCGTAGAGCACGCCGAAATTCACGACTTTTGCATCGCGCCTCATGTCGCTCGTGACGGCATCTAGGTCGACTCCGTAAATCGCGGCGGCGGTGCGGGCGTGAATGTCGATGCCTTCCTTGTAACTTTCGATGAGCGCGGCATCGCCACTCAGGTGCGCAAGCATTCTGAGTTCAATCTGCGAGTAGTCCACCGCAAGGATGACGTTATCCTTACTCTGCGGGATGAATGCTGCGCGAATCTTCTTGCCCAAGTCGCTACGCACGGGAATGTTCTGCAGGTTCGGATCGCGGCTCGAAAGGCGGCCCGTTGCGGTACCCCACTGGATAAAACTCGTGTGGATGCGGTGCGTATCCGGATTGATGAGCGTCGGGAGCACCGAGATGTAGGTGCTCTGCATTTTCTTGAGTTCGCGGTACTCGATGACGGCAAAGACAATCGGGTGCGGCGCCTTGAAGCTGAGTTCTTCGAGAACGACGGCGTCGGTACTGCGCTTCTTGATTTCGGGGAGCCCGAGCGTATCGAAAAGCACATCGCCCAACTGCTTTGGACTTCCGATGTTGAACTCGACTCCCGCCATATCGCAGATTTCCTTTTCCAGATTCTCGATGCGGCGGCCCAGTTCCTGCTCCAGCGTCTTGAGGGCCGGAACATCAATTGCAACCCCCACGGATTCCATCTGGTACAATACCTTCAGGAGGGGCATCTCCTGCGCGAAGAAGTACTTCACGTAGTCGAGCTTTTCGAGTTCCTGCTTGAGCGGCTTCCAAAGGCGGAGCGTGTAGACTGCATCTTCGGCGCCGTATTCGGTGGCGTCCTTGATTGGCGCGCGGTTGAACGTAATCTGGTTCTTGCCGCGCCCGATGAGGTTCTCGATGGGAATCATCTCGTGCTGCAGACGCTGCATCACCTGGTTGTCGAGCCCGAGGCCAGATTGCCCCGGCGAAAGCATCCAGGCAGCAATCAGCGTGTCGATGATGTTTGCGTTGTCGATAACGATTTGCGGAATCTTGAATGCGCGTGCGAGAACATGCAGGTCGAATTTCGCGTTATGGAATACGAAGGCTCGTTTTGAAGCCGCGCCCTCGGCGCCATTATTACCCGCGACCGGTGCACAGTCTGCGAAAAATTCCTTGAACCACTCCTTCGCCTTGTTGAAGTCGAAGTTGCCGCCCTTGCCCGCGGGGAGCGAGAACCCGATTTCGTCGGTGTGCGCAAGGGGAATGTAGTAGCCCTTCGCAACCTTGCCATCGCTGTCGGCGGAGGCGAGGCACATTCCCACGAGGCCGCACTGCATCGGGTCGAGGCCGTCTGTTTCGGTGTCCACGCCAATGAGCGACGATGCGGCAAACTCCGCCTTCATCTGCTCGAAGACTTCATCGGTATCGACGCAAATATACGGGGGAGGAACATCAACCGGGAATGCTGCCTGAATCGCGGCATCCCCGTTTAAGGTCCCTGAGCCGGTTGATGAGCCTGTCGAATTAGCCGAAGGGCCTTCCGCACCTTCTCCATCCCGCACGAATCCCGCCTTACTCGGGACTTTCTCGAGCAGGCGCAGCAGACTGTTGATTTCGTGGTCCTTGAACATCTGCGCCAAGGTATCCACGTGCAGGCCGTTGTATTCGAGGGCGTCCAAGTTTCCGCTAAAGGCGCGCTTGGTCTGGAGCGTCACCAGTTCGCGGCTGAGGAATGCCTTTTCGCGGTTGTTCGCCAAATTGTCGTGCAAACCCTTCTTGGTAATCTTGTCGAGATTCGCATACAGGTTGTCCATGTCGCCGTAATCGTTCAGCAACTGGATGGCCGTCTTCGGGCCCACCTTCGGCACGCCGGGAACATTGTCGCTCGCATCACCCATGAGCGCCAGGTAGTCGCGGATTTTCTCCGGTGGGAGCCCGTATTTTTCGAGCACCTGTTCCGGACCGAAGTCAATGCCGTCGGCACCTTTTGTCAGGTGGAAAAGATGGATCTTGTCGGTTACGATTTGCGACATGTCCTTGTCTTTACTTAAAATCACCACATGGTCGAAGCCCGCTTCGACGGCGGCCGTGGCGGTACTTGCCATCACGTCGTCCGCCTCGTAGCCCGGCTCCGAAAGTAGCGGGATTCCGCTCGCTTCCAGACTTTCGCCCAATAGCGGCATCTGCGCCGCCATTTCTTCGGGCATGGGACCGCGATTGGCCTTGTAGTCGGGGTAAAGTTCGTGCCTGAAAGTTTTGGTGTGCGCCACGTCGCGCGCAATCGCAAAATGCGTCGGCTTGTGCTGGGCCAAAATGCGGAGCACCGCACCCCAGTAACCGTGCATCATCGAGACCTCTTCGCCCTGGCTGTTTTTCAGCGGGTTTTGCGAGTAGGCGTAGAACATGCGGAACGCAAGCGCGTAGGAGTCAAGCAAAAGTAGAGTTTTTTCAGACATGTTTTGAATGTAGAAAAAAGGAGGATTCAGAATAGGTCGTCGCCCTTGACTTCGGCCTGGGCAATGCCGCTGTACATATTGCGTTTTAGCCCGTAGGTGGTGATAAAGACCAGGTGCAGGGCCTTCTTGGTCTTGGTCTCCGTCCTGAAGGTTTCCGCCTTATTTCGAAGAATCAGGTCGTATTCCTTGTCAATCGCAAATTCGGACTGCGAAAACTTCATTTCGCACAGGTCGATAATCCTGTCGCGGCGTTCGATGACCAGGTCAATTTGCGCGCCGGGTTTCCCCTTGCTGGACCACGATGACCTTTCGGTAAGGACTCCCGCGATGCCGAGCTTGTCCTTGATTTTGTCGATATGGTCCTTGCAGACCTGCTCGAAGGAATACCCGCACCACGCCCGTTTCGCCGGATTGTCCAGCGTATTCTGCCAGTAGTTCTCGTCCTTGCCGTTTTGGTCTTTCAAAAACCGGAAGTAGAAAAGGGTGTAGTAGTCGGCGAGCTGGTAAGTCATCTGTTTCTTCTTGTTGCCGTAGTAGTTGTAGGGGCGAATGAATCCTGAATTGGAGAGGTTGTCGAGAATCTTTGTAAGCGTTCCGTTTTCGGGCAACTTTGTCGCTTCGGAAATTTCTTTCTTGGTGAGTCCCTTGTTCTTTTGGGAAAGCGCCTCCACGACCTTGACGTGCGCGTCCGCATTTTTGAACAAAGTTGCGTAAAGGTTGTTGAACTCGTTCCAGAGCTTTCCGTGCGGCTTGAAAAACAGTTCGTCGATGTTCTGCGCCAGGGACAGTTCCTTTTGCAAGTGGCTCAGGTAGAAGGGGATTCCTCCCATGACCATATAGAGCTGGATGATGTCGTAACGGCTCCAGACGATACCCTTGTCGTTCAGGAATTCTTCGGTCTCCCCCAGAGTGAAGGGCTCAAGAAAAATGCGACCCGTGGCGCGGTTGTAAAGTCCGCCGACATTGTTCAAGATGTTGTCTGTGAGCCATGTGGTTGCCGAACCGCATACAATCAGCAAAATGTTGTTGTCCCAGGCGGCGTAGCCGTTCCAAAAGACTTCGAACGCTCTCAAAAAGTCGGATTTCTGGGAATCCATCCACGGCATTTCGTCAAGGAACACGACCAGCTTTTCACCCGTATTCTTTTTTTCCAGCCCCGTTTGCAAAAGCGAAAACGCGTCAAGCCAGGTCCTGGGAACTCGCGACTCGCCAAAGTATTTTTGCAGGGCGAGGCCGAAGTTGGCAAGCTGCATTTCCTTGCTGCCGTCACAAATGCCCGTCACCTGAAAGTCGAAAGTGTTGTCGAAGTATTCCCGAATCAGGTATGTCTTGCCCACGCGGCGGCGGCCATAGACCACGACAAAATCGGAGCGCTTGGATTCGACGAACCGGTCAAGCCTGAGGATTTCCTTTTTTCTGCCGACAATGTGCATTTAAACCCCCTGTTTTCAGATTTCTTGTCTAAATATATAAAAATGTTCGACTTTTAGATTAAATGTGTGTTATTTTTAGTCTAAATCTTATAAATTATTATAGATTTAGACTAAAAATCGCTTGTTTCACGTCAAAATCGGGTCTTTGGCTAAAAATGAAACTGAAAGTGGGGCCTAAAGGTATATTGATAAATGGCGGAGAGTTGCCGTAGGTCGACTACAATAAAAATGGCACAAGCCTTACCTTGCGCCATTTGAGAAGTATGTATGCCGAAAAATTAAGCTTTCGTCTTTTTTTTGTTAAGTGGAGCTCAACGGAAATCGGGGACGATTCTGCGACAATGTTTGACCTGACTTTTAGCTATGCGTCACTCAATTATACAGACCGGAATATGGGAGTATCAGTCCGTTGCGTGAAAAATTAGCCGAGAAACGTGTAAAGTCAGGAAGACATCGGAGCCTGTGCCAAGGTTTATCGTATTTAGGATAAATATTTTTACTGAAATATAGATTTGTGCTGGGCCAAAATGCGGAGCACTGCGCCCCAGTAGCCGTGCATCATCGAAACCTTTTGAATGTAGAAATTTAACCCGTTATTCCTGGTTGACACATTCAGAATTCGGAGTCAAGATGTAAAGCTTTGGGAATGCTTCCTTGCAGTTTTCGTCTTGGGGAGCAGAGGTGTACCAAGTGAGCTTGCCGTCTTGAATGGAAGTCGTGTAAAGCCACGTTGAATTCGTGGAACAACCAAACATGCTTTTGTATGTGACGCCGATACCTGCGCCCAGGTCCTGTATCTGGAAATACATGGAAGCCGTCGTATCTGCAAAGCCAATTTCTTTAAAGCGGCCGAGTTTATTCTCCGATTTAAAGAATTGTTCCTGCTTTAGTATGTAAGTCTCGATGACGGCGGCGATGCTTTCGCTATCACTTTTGCTTGTTTTCTTGATGCTTTTTTCTCTCAAGTCCTTGTTGTAGGATTCAATGTTCAGGAATCCGGATTTGGCATGTCCGACAAAGCTAATTGATGTGTAAGCCGCACTGAAGACGATGCTCAAAATGGTGATGACCGTCATCCACTTGGCTCCTGTGTAATTGAAGCCTTTTTTGGTGTTCGTGTATTTCCCGTGTGCGATTTTCCATGCGTCAATATAGGTGAGTACGGAGACTGCAATGGACGTAAAGTACATGATGAAGTGTACTGCGACCGGGAAATATATTTCGAAGGGACTTAAAGCTCCCACCCAAAAGCTGAATGCAACTCCGCCAAAAATGAAGTACAACCATCCTCGTAAGGATCTCCCGCTCATAAAGCAGTGTACGCCCGCTTCTCCTAGAATGATGCTCATCCAGAAAATAAGCGTTCCTTTGCGGGGCTTGCCGTCATCTTCGGATTCTGCCGTTTCGGAGAATTCCGAACTTTCGTAAACTTCTTCCGTTTCCTTGTTTCTTTTGGGGTTGGGGGCGTCGCACCACAGGCACTGGGGCATGTCGTCTTCGTATTTTCTGCCGCATTTAGGACAAATCATCTTGTTTTCCTTTTTTACTTTGGTAATATATAAAATTTTGTATATTGACTTAAAGAAAAAAGGAGTTGAATATGCAATCAAGAGTTAAAGAGACTGTCATTCTGGCAGTGGCCATTTTGTGCCTGGGTGCATTTTTCTATCGCGCGCAAATTGACGTCAAAGAACGCGACCGCGTGGTGTTCGTGCGCGGCCTTGCCGAACGCGAAGTACCGGCTGATTTCGTGATTTGGCCGATCGTTTACAAAGAAGTGGGCAACGACCTTGCGGAACTTTCTGCAACGCTACAGTCCAAGACGCAGATTCTTGAAAAGTTCCTGCTTGAAAACGGCGTAAAAAAAGAAAACATTACTTACTCGACCCCGGCCATTGTCGATGCCGACGGCGAATTGTATAGCGGCGGTAAACATAATTACCGCTATGTGGCAACCGTGGTTGCAACTGTTGCGACAAACGATGTGGCCCTTGTCCGCAAGACCATGGAAAAGCAGGGCGAACTCCTGAAACATGGAATTGCCTTTAGCGGTAGCGATTACCAGTACCGCACCATTTATAGCTTTAACGGCCTCAACGAAATCAAGCCCGCCATGATTGACGAGGCGACAAAGAACGCGCGCACTGCCGCCGAAAAGTTTGCGAAAGATTCCGACAGCAAGCTCGGCAAAATCAAGACTGCAACGCAGGGCGTGTTCTCCATTGAAAACCGCGACGAAAATACGCCGTACATCAAGAAAGTCCGCGTCGTGACGAACGTGCAGTATTTCTTGGAAGATTAGGAAAAGACGACACCCGGCACCCTCTATCAAGCAAAATAGCGAAAAAAAGTGAGGGCAAAATTGGCGGTCGGTGTTTTTTTCTAAATTTCAAAAAAAATAGGAGTCTATATGAAGAACTTTAGCGAAAATATCAAGTACATCGGTGTCGATGACCGCGATTTGGATTTGTTCGAGGGCCAGTACGTGGTGCCCGAGGGCATGGCGTACAATTCGTATGTGATTGTGGACGAAAAGATTGCCGTGACCGACACGGTCGATGCCCACAAGGTGGGCGAGTGGCTTGCCAATCTGGATGCGGCTCTCGCGGGTCGCAAGCCGGATTACCTCGTGATTCACCACCTGGAACCGGATCATGCCGGCGGCATTGCGGACTTTGTCGCGAAGTACCCAGAAGCGACGCTTGTGGCGTCTGCAAAGGCGTTCGCACTGTTGCCGCAGTTCATGGCGCTCCCTGAATCGGTCAAGAAACAGACCGTGAAGGAAGGCGATACGCTTGCGCTCGGCAAGCATACGCTCCAGTTCATTGGAGCTCCGATGGTGCACTGGCCCGAAGTGCTGTTCAGCTACGAGCAGAGTGAAAAGGTCTTGTTCTCGGCCGATGCGTTCGGCAAGTTCGGCGTGTACGATGCCGATCCGGACGACTGGGCGTGTGAAGCCCGCCGCTACTACTTCAACATCGTGGGCAAGTACGGCAACCAGGTGCAGGCGGTTCTCAAGAAGGCCGCCACGCTCGACATCAAGACAATCTGCCCGCTGCATGGCCCGGTGCTCACCGAAAACCTCGGCTACTACATCGACAAGTACAACACCTGGAGCAGCTACGCTCCCGAAGACAAGGGCGTGCTCGTGGCATTCGCCTCGATTTACGGCGGAACCAAGAAGGCCGCGGAATTGCTCGGCGAAAAGCTCAAGGCCGCCGGTGTCGAGAAGGTGGTAGTTTCTGACCTTGCTCGCAGCGACATGGCCGAAGTCATCGAAGACGCCTTCCGCTACGACCGCATGGTGGTTGCCGCTCCCACATACGACGCGGGCCTCTTCCCGGTGATGGAAGATTTCCTGAACCACCTGAAGGCAAAGAACTACAGTAACCGCAAGGTTGGCGTTGTCGAAAACGGCACCTGGGCCCCGATGGCCGCGAAGAAGATGACCGAAATCCTCGCCACGCTCAAGAACGTGACGCTTGCTGAAACGGTAGTGACGGTGAAGTCCACGCTCAGCGCCGAATCCGAAGCCGCGATGGACAAACTCGTTCAAGAACTTGTGTAGGCGCATGTTTTCTCGGGTGCCCGACCTGTTGTAATTGTAAAATAAATTTTTGAGAACATTTTAAGAATGGCGAATTTCTTTGAATTTCGCCATTTTTGTTTGTTTTGTGGCTAATTACGGGCAAAAGAGCGGCAAAATGTTAAAATTTCCTATTGACTTTTTCCTTTTTTGAATATAAATTTTGAGAAAAATTTTGAGAACAATACGGGCGGGTTGCCTGCGGCTCAAAAAAAGGATGGATGTTATGGGTTGTAATTCGTTGAAAATGTCGCTCTCGGCGCTGCTTGTGTGCGGGGCGACGGTTGTCGGTACGGCGACTTCCGCGTTCGCGGTCACTTCGCCGGACTTCCCGATGGCGGGATTTGCCACGCAGAATGGCGGCACCACGGGCGGCAAGGGATATTCCGAGGTCACGGTGGACAACGTGAGTGACCTTAAGAGCTACGCCAAGGCGGGCAACAAGATTATTTACGTGAAGCCGGGGACGTACATGGGCCCCGTCGAGGTCGGCAGCAACGTGACGATTTACGGTTACCAGGGCGCCATCATCGCGCAGCCCAGCTCGGGTAGCGCCATGAAGCTGAGCGGCTCGAAGAACGTCATCATCCGCAACCTGAAATTCAAGGGCGTCGGCGCGCACGACGACGATGACGAGGATTGCCTGCAGGTGAATCACGAATCCAAGAATGTATGGATTGACCATGTGGATGTTTACGACGGTCACGACGGCAACCTGGACATTACCAATGCCTCGGACTACGTGACGATTTCGTGGACCAAGTTCAGCTATACCTCGGCATCGACCGGCCACCAGTTCAGCAACCTGATTGGCAACAGCAAGACAAAGACGAGCGACCGCGGGCACCTGAACGTGACGATTCACCATACGTGGTGGGCGGACGGCGTGGTGGAACGCATGCCGCGTGTGCGCTTTGGCAAGGTGCATGTGGCGAACAACCTTTTCGACAGCAAAGATGCGAGCTACTGCGTGCGTGCGGCCATCGAGGCGGATATCCGCATCGAAAGGAACGTATTCATTGGCGTGCAGAAGGCGCTTGACCTCTACACGAGCGACGGTGCCATCACGGCGGCGCAGATGATCGAAAATTACGAAGAAAACGTGAAGAAACCGCAGGCCGGTACGGGCACAGCGTTCAAGCCGAGCTATTCCATGAGCCTCACCGACGTAAGCACGCAGGCGAAGGCCTATGCCCTGCGCGATTCTATTAAGTTGTATGCAGGTGCGACTCTCCCGGATCCGGGTGCATCGTCTGTGGTGACTCCAGCAAGTTCGAGCAGTGCAAAGTCTAGCTCCAGCGTGGCATCGAGTTCTTCCGTGAAGTCCAGCAGCAGCGTTGTGCCTGCATCGAGTTCTTCTGCCAAGTCCAGCTCGTCGCAGACGCCTGTCGCTGGCGAGGCTAGCCTCACCAAGCATGGCTCGGGCAGCACCACGCAGACGGTTGCCGCAGGCGAATCGATTGCGGAATTCTACTACACGATTGCGGGTGCGACGGGTGCCACGGTGACGGGCCTTCCGGATGGCGTGTCGGGTACGCTCAAGGGTTCTGACTTCTATATTTCGGGGACAGTCTCTGCGACGGCTGCGCCGGGTGCGTACAAGTTCACCGTCACCACGACGGGCGCTACGACGAATGCCTCAAAGAGCGGGACCATTACCGTGACGGGGAACGGCACGGCACCTGCATCGAGTTCCTCTGCAAAGTCCAGCAGTAGCGTCACACCGCAGTCGAGCGATAGCGAGACAGACGTGTCCAGCAGCAGCGAGGCTTCCGATGCAATTCGCGGAACAGATTTTGCCCCGCAGTTCACGGTCTCTACCACAGGTCGCATGTTGCAAGTCCAGAATGCAGCGGGCAATACGATGGCGATTTTCGACATGCAGGGCCGCCTGCTCTTGACCAAACGCATAGCGACTTCCGCTGAGTCAGCGCTACTCCCGCATACGGGAACGTTTATACTGAAAATCGGCCCGCGCACCATGCGCGTGAATGCCCGCTAAACGAAAAATTTCTCCTCCAAAATACCGGCGCCCGCGTAACAGCGGGCGCTTTTTTAATGAAGGTTATGGAACTTACAGCGCCTGGATTTCTTTTTCAGAAAATCCAGTCGATTCCGCGATAATCGAGACGGCGACATTCTTTTCTTTGAGGACCTTTGCCATCTCGCGTTTTTCCTTTTCGGCTTTTGCACGTTCTTCTGCGGCGCCTTCGGTCTTCCCTTCGGAAAAACCGATTTCGTGTTCAGCCTTCAAGTCCGTCATGTTTTTCGCCTCGCAGTTGAAAAGTTCCTCTACAAAGTTAATCAATTTAACGGAATC